>NZ_JABWRA010000062.1:0-30226 GCF_014268705.1 Pseudomonas sp. SWRI179
CTTGCTCCCGCTTGAGTGCGCAGCGCTCATCGCTTTTTTGGGGCCGCTGCGCGCCCCAGCGGGAGCAAGCTCCCTCGCCACAGGACCGTGCGGTTCCCAATACCTTGTGGGTATCCAACATCACCGCAAACTGGCCCACCGCTTTCGCGAGCAAGCTCGCTCCCACAGGGGATTTGGAGTGGATACGGATATTGCAATCACCAGCCGCCGAGGCGGTCACTCCGAACGCAGGATCACCTTCATTCGCTCATCAGCCAGTGTCGAGCCGAACACCTCGGCGTAGCGCAGGGTCGCATTGGCATGCTCGCGCATGATCGCCTCGGCGCGGCCGCTCTGGCGGTTGATCAGTGCGTCGAACACGGAATGGTGTTGCATATGGGCATAGTTGAAACGGCGAAACTCACCGGCCATGTTCTGACGATCCACCGCCAGGGCGGTGACTGAGGCGAATGGCAAATGATCGTTGCGGGCCAGGGCATCGGCGATCGCCGGGTTGTGGCTGCCTTCGACGATTACTTGGTGAAAGCGCATGTTGAGGTCGTGATAGACCTCCAGGTCGTCCTCGGTGACATAGCCTTTGGCGAACAGTTCATCGCCCTTTACCAAGCATTGCTCAAGCGTCGCGCGGGCCTCTTCGGACAAACCATGCTCGGCTGTCTGCCGTGCCGCCAGGCCTTCCAGCACGCCACGCACCTCCACGGCCCCAGCGATTTGCTCGGCGCTGACCGAACGCACCTGGAAACCGCGCCCGCCAAAACGCACCAGTAACCCTTCCTGCTCCAGGGTGCGGAAGGCCATGCGCACCGGCATGCGCGAAACGCCAAACAACTCGGCCGTGGGGATTTCCATCAAGCGCTCGCCAGCGGCCAGCTCGCCCGAAGCGATCATCTTGCGCAGCGCAACCAGCACCGTTTGGCCGGGCTTACTCATCCAGGCAATTCCAGAAAAAAAGAAGCCGTCATAGTAGAAGGCTTGGCCCAGCGTGTCACGGCAACGCCAGGGACCGGCCCGTGATGAAAACGGTGGCAACCAGGCCGGCTGCCACCGCTGACGGTTCAAACGCCCGCCAGCTCCCGCAGTTGCGCCAAGGTCTGCTCGTCCAAAGTAATCCCCTGCTCATTGGCCTTGCTGCGCTCGCGGTGACGACGGTCTCCCGGCAACCGCCGCAGCCCGACACCGTGCATCTGCCTGACCAATTCCCGGCTGCGCTCGGCGAAGTCTTGCCCGGCGGTCTTGCTGGGGTCGATCACGATCAACAACTGGCCGGTCCACGGCGTCTTGGCGCCCGGATGATTGCTCCAATCGAATTCGAAGGAAAAGTTGCCCCCCGTCAGCGCCGCCGCCAGCAACTCGACCATCATCGACAACGCGGAGCCCTTGTGTCCGCCAAATGGCAGCAGCGCACCGCCTTCAAGAATCGCCTTGGGGTCGCGGGTCGGCTGGCCGAGGCTGTCCACGCCCATGCCGGGCGGCAACAACTCGCCCTTGCGCGCCGCGATCTGCACGTCGCCGTGGGCGATGGCGCTGGTGGCCAGGTCGAAGACGATCGGCTCACCGTCGGCCCGTGGCGCGGCGAAGGCAATGGGATTGGTGCCGAATAACGGACGGTCCGCGCCGTGGGGCACCACGCACGTCATGCTGTTGACCACAGTCAACGCCACCAGGCCTTCGTAGGCAAACGGCTCGACATCCGGCCAGAGCGCCGCGAAGTGATGGGAGTTGCGAATGGCCAGGACGGCGATCCCGGCGCTGCGGGCCTTTTCCACCAGCAAGGCGCGCGCGGCGGCCAGGGCTGGCTGGGCAAAGCCGTTGCCGGCATCCACCGCGACGAACCCTGAGGCGACGTCTTCGACCGCCGGCACGGCCTCGCCGTTGACCCAACCGCTGTTCAGCGTCGAGACATAACCGGGAAGGCGAAACACCCCATGGCTATGAGCACCGTCGCGCTCGGCCCCGGCGCAGTTTTCGGCCAGGCACCGAGCGACTTCGGTCGAGGTGCCATGACGCAGGAAAATCTTCTCCAGCAAACTCACCAAAGCATCGAAAGACAAGGTGCAAGAAGCGGCATGATCGGATGGCGCAGACATCTGAAGCTCCAGAATGATTGTTGGAGGTAGCAACAGCGTAAAGGACCCGCCCGGTGATTAAACACTGTTTCAGGCGCGCACTGCCAATCCTTCCCCGCCGCAGACCAAAGAAGCCCGGCGTGCAATAACTATGTACCACCTTTGTCCATCCATCGTTGCCTAGTCTGGCTGCTTCTGCCCCTTCGCGCCGTCTTGCGGCGCCTTTGATCGAGAAGCAACGATGACCACCACGCCCCTGCTATTTCCCGAGGTCCTGAACGCCAAGCGCCCGGACGAGTTGACCGCTCCCCACGGGCTGACCCAGGCCGACCTCGACTGGTTGCACCATGTCTCCCTGCCCAGCCATGCCCAGCGCGCGGCGCAGACGCCGCCGATGTTCGCCGAAACGATTCTGTTGCAGGCAGAGGAAAAACCACCCATTGCACTGGCCGGCTGTTTCGCCCTCTGCGCCTCGTCGAACGGTAGCCAAACCAGCACCGCCCCGGCGTTCCTCTATACGCCAAGTGGTGGAATCGAAAAGTTCGACAACCGGGCATCCCTCGAAGAAGAGATTGACCGGATGCGTCAGGACACTGCGCAGCGCGACGATCTGTTTCGCCTCCTGTCGATTTCCCAGTACAGCGAATTGAACAGCACCACCGACATCAGACAAACCAGGCAAATCATCGACGGGGATATTTTCAGGGCCCAGATCGAGTCCATCGAGAGCGCGCAGAGCATCAATGCCCTGGCCTTGGTGAATGAGCTGATCCAACTGCCCTCGTTAAGATCAATGCTTGATCAAATATTGAACGAAGCGTTGCCACGCCTGGATCATCGGCAAATCCGCTTGGCATTCACCAAGGGAACCCATCCGGCGGATCCAAAGGCAATCCCGGTAACTGAAAGCATTCCGCTGAGCGAGGCAGTCCTGGACTACTTCCATCATCAGGGCTGGCCGGCCGGGTATGACATTGATCTGACTCATCCAGGCACACTGGCATCGTTCTACTCGGCGCAGCAATGGGAAAACTTCATAAGGGACACGGCCAAAACACTGATTCCGACGCTGATCAGCTATATCGACGCCTTTTGGGAGGGACGCACGGCTTCTTTCTATATGCCACGACGCAAGCTTTTGTCTCGTGTCATTCACGATGAGCTATGGGCGTGCATTGTGATCGAACGGGAGAAAAGACAACTGACGGATGAACAGAGTCGTGAGCTGTTTCGGCTATTCCGATCGTCTCGGCGAGACGAGACATTGATGTTCATCGAAACGATTCGACTCTGGGAATATGAACCGAATTACGTGGAGCTTGCCGGTTCCATGATGATCAGCGCCAAGGGACATTATCTTTATACGCCCCTCGAAGGTTTTCAAAAGATAAGCAACTATTCAGGTTTCAAAGACAGGCTGTTCGGTCAATCCGCCAGCAGCGTAGAAAAGGAAAAAATCTATAGCCTCCTGAGCCTGGAAGAGCGCAACCGCTTCCTGCACTTCGATGAGCCGCAGCTTTCGGGCAAGCCACTGGACTTGCCGGTGGCCGACACCCTGGCAAGCGCGATCATCGAGAAGCAGAAGAATAACTTCCATTACGCATTGGAAATGTCTCGCCAGGCCGATGTCGACATTCATTCGCTCATCGACAAGGCTCTGGATATACGTGCTTTCATTCACAAAAGCCTCTTGAATCAGCCAACCGCCGGGCATTGGGGCACTCATCCCGCGTTTCATGGAGAGCTGCGCCCATCCAATTTCATGGCCGATCAACTGGAAACAAAGATCAAGAGCTATACCGACGTGGAGGAGGCTTTCGACGGACTTTTCAGTCAGCTACCGACCTCCCCCAACGCTTCGCTGCACAACCGGCTCAGGCCGCTGCTGGCCGAACTGACCAATGTTTTTTCTGTGGGTATCCGCGCCGAGGCCGAACTCCGGGAACTGGATTCGAGCCTGCCGTCGATTGCCCATGAGCTGATCAGTACGGTTTTTGCCTATGACGCCGAGTACCCGGACCGTTCGCAGCGTAAAGCCGTCAGGGGCTTTCGGCCGGATGTCTATTCGTTGACGCTCGCTTGCAGTGAAGAAGGCCGAACGATTCAGTCGCCTCTCGCCCATTGTTTTTTATTAACCGAGCGTGGAGGACTCGATACGCCCCACTCAGGCATGGCGATTCTTTGGACGCCCGCCGATGGCTTGCAGGCTTTTCCTTGCGTCGAGGTGGCCACCCGGCAATTGAACCGAGACCTGCTCGATTCGCAAAGACGCTTTGCTTTACTCGAGAATCTAACGGCGCCTCAACGCCTGCCACATAGACGCTACCAACTCCATGCGTATGAACTGATCGAAAATAATGTGCTGCTGAATCGGATGAGTTCGTTTATCAAGCACTTTGAGGCCGAATATGGCTATCTGAGCACATTAAAAGCCGGGGATTGGCGGCTTACCGGACCGGCATTGGTCAAAAGTCTTCAGGCACTCGTGAGCAAAGGGGCGCCTACCAATCTGAAACACGTCACATCTATCGCCCAGGCCAATAAACGCCAGCAGACACTACCTGCCTGGCTTGGCACGGCATCCCTTGAAGAAAAGCGCCTGCACGTAGAAGTGCTCGAGCAATATAAAAACAGCGTGTCCGATGGCAAGGACTACCTGGATGGTATCGAGCCCCTGCGAACTTATGTGCAAAAAAAACTGCACACGCTATTGGACGCGCGCTTTCCTCGGAAAAACCTGGACCCTGAAACTATCCAGATCACGCCCAACCTGGCGATCGTGGGGCCAGCTAGTTCGTTGACTGACTTTGCCTTGCATCACGTCGATGTGACCGAAAAAGGCTTCAAGGTTTCGTCAACCTCCACGCAGCCGTTACCCGTTGGCTTGGACGAGACGGCGGTACGGCAAATGTTGTTGTCGCTGGAAATCCCGACCACCTATAAAAACCATGTAACCCAAGCACTTTCCGGCAGCCCTGCGGATACTCAGCCGAGAAAACGGCGCTTTCGTCAGCAGCTCCCTTGGCAATTGTTGCAATACGCTCATGCGCGGTATCTACAGCAGCATCTTTCTCCGAGGGCGTTCGACCTGGTCCGGCAAGTAATGGACATGCCGGATGCCATCGCTCGTCAAGCGGTCGAAGGCGCCAACGCATTCTTCCGCCCTTTGGAGTTGATCAAAACCGAAGGCGGTGCCGCGATCAAAGCGCTGGGGCTCTACCTATTCAGCTCGACTAGCGATGCAACCAGCCCTCACGTCTTGTATTCGCCCTACCATGACGGTAATCAATTACATGAGTTCAAGGATGAAGCCAGCATCGTTGCCGCATTCAATACACCCGGTGCACTCCAGGATTTGTTGATTCGCCGGCTTCCCCAGGGCCAACAAGCCACATTCAAGAATCTCTTCGCGTCCACGCGCGCAACGCAATCGGAAGTGACCCTGGGCTTCAACCCCATCAATACAAATATTCTGCATACGCTGTATGAGGACAACACCGCATTACTGGCAGAGATGCTGACCGCGCAAAACCAGGACCATCGTCAATTTGACTGGGCAACGGTTCTCCATGCCTTCAGCTCCGGGGTCAGGATGCTGGGAAGACAGTTACCGGCCAAACTGACATTCCTGGAAACGCTGTGGGAGAGCTATCAGGACTTCAAGGGCTCAGCCGAAGCCTTGCAACAGCATGACTGGAAAACAGGCCTGCACAACTTCATCGCGGGCGCCGCGGAGATGGTGTCGCTTGGTTTCCTGAATCGCGGCGATACCTTCGGCCTTCTCGACCCTATCGAACCGGTTCCTGAAAGTGCTACGCCAGCGACAAGCTGGAAGGACATCGCTTGCACGGCTGCTATGCGCACCGACCTTCAGGTCTTCGAAGCCTCGGACGTGAGCCTCTCGAATCTCCAGCTGGACTGGACCGAAGGGGTCTACAAGGCCGTGGCGAATGGCAAGTTTTTTGTCCCCCTCGCCGGCAAGGTCTATCAAGTGGCAAAAGCCGGCCAGACCTGGCGAATCATTCACGAACACGGCGAAGGGCCTTTATTGAAAAAATCGGCGGATGGCCGGACGTGGGGAATCGATCCACAGCGCCAAACCATCCGATTTGGCAAGGCCGGGTCGAAGATGGCCATTACCTATAGCGACTTCAAGGCCAAGGGATCACTGAATATTGAGGCACGGGGCATGGCCGAGATACGCAGGAAATATCCGTTCCGGGCCAATGCGATCGTGCAGGCCTTGGAAACCGCGAGGTTTTACTCGTTCAATGCCCTTCAAAATCTCCACGCACTCAAACAGCAGGTTCTTCCGGGCTCTCGGCTGGATCGATACCTTCGATTTTTTTTTGGAGTGAGCAGCGTCGATGCCCGCCTCATTAGCAAAATAGAGAACGCGATTTCGCCGATATGCCAGGCATTGGCCAACCCCGCCTGGGAGCAAATGAATGCGGATCGCATCGTTGTCGGCACCCTTAAACACCTGGAAGACAGGGCGACAGCCTTTGTGCTCGAACCCGCAGCCGTCGGGAGAATTTATATCACTCAGTTTTTCTTCGAAATGGGATTGGATTGGTATAGGTCCGTCGTACCAGAGGCCTTCAACGTCGACGCCCATGCCCAAGGAGCGACGTTCATCCATGAAATCTCCCATCAGCTTTTCAATACGATCGATATCATCTACCTGGATGCGCCGATGCCGTTCCTGGACTTGATTTCAACCGCCACTTATCTAGGGAGGGAGAAATACGAAACACAAAAGGAGCTGCAACAGAATGGACTTTCGTTGAACACTCCAAAATCAAAACTCTTTACGCAATGGGACGAGACTGATAACACATTCAAGGGCATTGAGCTGTTGTCCGTCTATAAGGGGACCGCCCGGGAAATCCTGAAAATAACCGGCGCCAAAAACATGAATGAAGCACGTGACGCATTCCTCGACCCGATTTTGCCGGACACGCGCATCGACGTCATACTACGCAACGCCGACTCCATCACCCTCTTGATTTGTGAATTGGGGCGGCAACTTGATGTGCGCTCCTCTCGACAACTTGCGGTGTCCTGATCCGGGCAAGGGCTGTTGATCTTTTTTTCACGCCAGGTATGCGACGGTACGCCATGACCCAGGTTCGAGCGAAAAAACAGGCTCATTGATGTGCAAACGCCATGACAGCAGTTCTCGGCAGCTCATGCCGAAGGTTAGAATGCGGCAAATCAGGACGAATCAATGACCGAACATACCCTCTCGGAAGCCGAATACGACGCCATTACCGATGCCGCTGCCCATTGGTGCATGCGTCTGCACGCCGTCGACTGCACCGATGCCGAACGGCAGGCGTTCCAGCAATGGCACGATGCCGATCCGCTGCATGCGTTCGAATACCAAGCCATGTTGGAAATCTGGGAGGTGGCCGATCATCTGCCGCGCGTCGAGCCAGCCGCCCCCGCCCCAGCGTCCAGGCCCCGGTCGCGTTGGAGCCGGTTGGCTGTCGCCGCCGCAGTGCTCGTCGTGGGCCTGCCCGTGGCCGCCTACACCGGTTGGAATCTGGGCTGGGTTGCCAATTCCTACGAGCGATTCGAAGCCGGCACGAGCGTCCGCCAGATCACGCTTGACGACGGCAGCCAGGTCGAACTCAACCTCGGCAGCGAGCTGACCTTCGCCAACTACAAAAACGAGCGCCGGGTGACGTTGAAAAAAGGCGAGGCGTTTTTTGACGTCACCCATGACAAACAACATCCGTTTGTCGTGCGCGCCGGCCAAGGCCAGGTGCGGGTGACCGGGACGCGCTTCAACGTCTGGATGTACCAGGACCAGGTACGGGTCACGCTGGTGGAAGGTTCGGTCAAGGTCATCAGTAACCAGGCGCTCACCCACAACGGCCTGCAACTTTCGCCGGGCATGCAAGCGAGCTACAAGGCGGGCGACCACCAACCGCAAGTCCGCGAGACCGATCCCAACGACAGCTCGCTGGCGTGGCGCAACGGCAAGTTGGTGCTGGATAACCTTGCCCTGAGCGACGCGCTGCCGCTGATCAACCGCTATCTCGAGCGTCCCGTCATGCTCGCTGACAACAGCACCGGCGGCCTGCGTGTCGGCGGTGTGTACAACATCAGCGAAGTGCAGAACCTCGTGGCTTCGTTGCCGAAGGTCCTGCCGGTCTACCTGACGCAGAACAAGGATGGCAACCCGGTGCTCAATTCCATTGGGCAACGGCCGGCTCAATAACTGAAAAGGCCCCTTTGGGACCTAAATTCTGTTCACTTAAAGGGAATGACGAACCTGTGGCGAGGGAGCTTGCTCCCGCTGGGCTGCGCAGCAGACCCATTTTGTGAGCGCTTCGCGCTCAAGCGGGAGCAAGCTCCCTCGCCACGGGTTTGCCGAACGCCTCAGGTACAACAGCGGTTATTGCGTCACCACCCTACCCGCCTCATCACGCTCACGGATGATCAGGACCTGATACTGCGGATCAGCCTTGATCTGCTGTTCGGTGAAGGGCAGCACACTCCACTGTTTCTGCGAAAACGCCTGGGTCTGGTCGGCCGAATAAGGCGAAGCAGGGTCGCTGGAAATGGAGAACGCCAACAGCCCCTGGGCTTGTGGACCTTTATCGTCAAACGTCACCACTTGCAGGTAGCTGGTACCGCTGACCACCTCTCGCCTGCCGTTCGCCCCCGGCACGCTCTGGATTGCGTTATAGATGCCCAACTCCCCGGGGCCGCCGTGGATCGGTGTCTGTCGGCCGCCGCTGCTGGCCACCTGGACGTCTTGCCATCGGCTGTCCTTCGACAATCCGGCCGCCTTCACTGCCGCCACCGAAGCCAGCATGGCTTCGCGCACGGCCTTGAGCACGGGCGGTCGCTCGATCGCCAGGCCGCGCGGGGTGTGTTGCGGGTCGTTGGGGTCGAACGCAACACGCCATGAATCAGGCAGCGCCTGCAACGGGTCCATGATGTGCTGGAAATGCACGAACCCCAAGCCGCTGTCCAGGCCGGCCTTGCGATCCCAGGCCTTGAGGCTGGCACAGACCTCGCCCAATGCCGAAGCATCGGGCCGCAGGTCACCGGCGCATACGTCGAGCAGGTCCGGCATCACTTGGTCAGCCAGGTAAACTTGATCGTCCATGACCATGCGCTGCAAATCCTCCACCTTCACCGGCCCGGCCTTGGCCAACTGGCCCATCCGCTCCAGCGCAAAACGCGCGCGCAGCCCCAGTGGCTTGCCGTGCTGGCTGATCAACGGGGAATAACCGGCCAAGGGTTGCGCCGGGTTGACCATCCAGGCCGAATCGTTGGAGTTCTGCACATAATCGCGGCGCAACAGCTGCGGGAGCTTGTCGGCGGCATAAATGCCCTCCTGTACCGCGTTGGCATCGCTGCCCCAGGCACATTCGCTGCGAGAACCATCCAGCACGATCATCTGCAATCCGGCCCTGGGATCGCTGCACCGGGCCAGTTTGTCGGCATCGACGTTCGGCACCACCGACACATTCATGTAGAGGCTTTGCCCCTGGTCGTCCACCGCCAGGGTATTGACCCAGGGAATGCCCTGGATTTTATGGACGGCGGCCTGCAAGTCCTTGAGCGTGACCGCTTTGTTCATGGCGTACCACTGGGCCAGCACCCGATCGTTTTCCAGGTTCGCGTCCCGCAGGCTGTAGGCGAACCGGTTATCCCAGTCCAGTCGGCCGGGCCATTGCACGATCGGGCCGAATTGCGAGCCATAGACCACGCGGGAAACCGTCTGCACCTGGCCGTCGGGTTGCTGGATGTCCACTGTGACCGTCTGCTGGCTCATCGGTACGGACTTGCCATCGAGCAAGTAGCGGGTCGGGTCCTTCGGGTCGAGTTGCAGGCGGTACAGGGTGAAATGCTTTGAACTGTCGACGGTGTGGGTCCAGGCCAGGTGCTGGCTGAAACCGATGTTGATCATCGGCAGGCCTGGCAGCGCCGCGCCCATGACGTCCAGCTTGCCGGGAATGGTCAGGTGCATCTGGTAGAAACGCATGCCGCCCACCCATGGAAAATGCGGGTTCGCCAACAACATCCCACGACCGTTGAACGAGCGCTCACTGCCGATGGCCAGGGCATTGCTGCCGCGCTCCAGGGCAAAACGCTGCTGCCGGGTCGCGGCGGCAGCGAAACTCGTGGCCGGAGCGGCGGCGAGCGCGGTCGCCTGGGGCGGTTGCGCACCCGCCAGGGCTTCGGCGAATTGGCCGACGCCGCCTTCCACCAGCAACCGACGGGTCAACTTGACCAAGTCCAGCGCAGTGATTGGCCGTACCCACTCGCTGGCGCACTGTTCGGGCAGGCCCTTGGCCTTGTGCTCGGCCAACGCGCGGTTGTAGCCCGCCGCATAGCCTTCGACCAATTGCTGCACTTGAGGCGCCTGGGCCTGCCAGAAACCGGAGACCGCTTGCGGCGTGTTGAGCCAGCTGAAGAACAGGTCGCTGACGCGGTTCTCCCGCTGTTCGACCGTGACCTGCTCGGGCCCGAAATAACGCGAGCGCTGGGCGTTGACCGTGACGATCTCATTGGCCAGCAAGCACAGGTTGTCCTGGGCGTAGGCATAGCCGATGCCATAACCCAACCCACGCTCGTCCTGAGCCCGGATATGCGGCACGCCAAAACGGGTGCGCCGGATCTCGGCACTGGCCTGCGCCCCATCGTCCCGCGCATTGACCACAGGGCTGAGCCCGAGGGCGATCCCTAGAAAAGCGCCTGCAAGGCCAACCCTCGATAACTGCCCGGACATTCTCACGTTCACTCCTGATGAAAACCGCAAAAACCAGGACGGCTACCGCTGCGCCTGTAGACAACACTCGGCCCGCCTGGGAAATCACACACCGCATGCTGAACCGGAATGTGCCTACCTTGAAAACGAACCGGATAAAAAAAAATTAATGGCCTGGCGCCGCTTGAGCACGGGGGTTTGACGAAGCCGGGGCAATTTTTTCACATCACCGCCTTCATGATTGCCCGTCCTCGTTCGTCCTATAACAGGAGAGTATTCGTGACCTTTTCTGATCAGGCTGGTAAGGAGTTTCTGCATGCGTAACGCGCAACTGCCCATGGAGGGCAAGCCAAGGCCGACCGGCGTCTCGCTGAACGCCACCCACCGTGAATTCGACAGGCCGCCAGAGCGCGGCGGCAACGACCACATCAGGCGCCTGCTCAAGAGCTTCGGGCTCAGGACCAGCCTGATTCGCCTCAAAGTCATCGATGCGCTGCTCAAGGCCGCCCACGAAAACCGCTGCCTGGGCGTGCGTGGTGTGCACAGCCAGTTATTGGGGCTGGACATTCCGTTGTCCTTTCTCAGCGTGCGCGAGGTGTTGAAGCGCCTGTGCAGCGAGGGCGTCGTGACCCTCAACCCCGATAAAAGCTACCGCCTGCACCCCAGCGCGATGGCCGTGCTCGAGGCCGAGGATTGAACCCGGCGCTCAGGACTTGACCTTGCGCCGCATCACGCCGTTGATCACCACCACGATGACCGCCACGGCAATGGCGATGTATTGAAACAGCTGCTCGCTGATCATGCCCTGGCCCTGCATCCAGGACAGCCCCAGCATGATTGCCAGGACGACGAGGACGATCAGAATCGAGTATTTCAAACGTTGCGAATGAGTCATTGCCAATTTCCTGAATGTATCCGTTCTGTATCCGAAGGCTGCCAGGTCCATACCGTATTGCCGGAGTGACGGGCTGCCAAGGGGGCATCATGGTACAGCCGAAGGCGAGTCTTCGTGCAATCCCCTCGTTTTATTCCTTGACCGACTGACCTCTAAAGCTGCATCACCCCAGGCCGATACAGTCAGGACTGCCCATCCGCTTGCTTTAGAAAGTCGCCTTCGTGCAAGGATTTTCCACATGCCCTCATTCCGAACGATTCAGGCGCGCTACACCCTGTTCCTGGTCATTTTCATGCTGGTGTTGTCGCTCCTGACCGTGGTGGGCATCAGTTACCTGGTCGCGCCCAAGCTGCGCCAGACTGAAGAGCAAGTGGCGCTGAACCGCATCGCCGAGGTTGCCGAGCAGATCCAGGGCGAACTGAACAAGGTGCAGGCGCAGCAACGCAGCATCACCCAGACCATCCCGTTGCTCGACAGCGATGCCATCGACAAAGTATTGCCGGGGCTGGTGGACCAGTACGGCGAGTTGAAAGTCTTCGGTGGCGGGATCTGGCCGTTGCCCAACCAGCGGGCCGAGGGGCGTAGCAAGTTCAGCACGTTCTGGCACCGCGACGCGTCCGGCAAACTGGTGGTCAATACCTTCTGGAACAGTGACGCCGCGCCCAACTATTACGAACAACCCTGGCACAAGGGCGGCATGGCCACCCCACCTGGCAAATGCGCCTGGGCCGCAGCCTATAAAGACGACGCCAGCGCCGAGCCTCGTACCAACTGCGCCATGGCCATCCAGAAGAACGGCGTGCCTTACGGCGTGTCCACCATCGACGTGACCCTGGGCTTCTTCAACGACCTGATTGCGCGCAAGGAAGCCGACCTGAGCGCCGAAATGCTGATCGTCGAAGGCGACGGCAAGATCATCAGCAACAGTTCGCGCATCAGCGGGCCGATCGTGTTGAAGAATATCAGCGACTTGGCGGCATCCTCGCCATTCGCTGCCCAGGTCAAGGCAGGCCTGGCCAAGCGTGACCAGCCGTTGCAGCGGGTCGAATTCGACAACAAGGGCGAGGCCAGCACGTTCTTCATGCGCCCTATCGAAGGTTCGCCGTGGTTCCTTGCCACTGCGCTGCCAACCCGACTGATCACCGCCCAACGCGACGATGTGCTGAACACCTTGAGCCTGCTGCAGATCCCAATGGTGATCCTGTTGGTGTTGATGCAACTTTACGCGATCCGCCAATTGACCCACCGCATGAAGGTGCTCAAAGGCAACATCGACGCCTTGTCCACGGGCGATGCCGACCTGACCCGACGCATCATCATCCGGGCCGAGGATGAATTGGGCGCGATCGGTCATTCGGTCAACCGCTTCATCGCTTACCTGCAAGGCATGATCGGTGAAGTCACCCAGGCCACCGGCGCCATGGCGTCGAGCCTCGGCGATCTGCAGCGGACCTCGGCCCACACCAGCGAAATCCTGATGCGCCACGCCTCGGAAACCGACCAGACCGTGACCGCCATCACCCAGATGAGCTCCACGGCTGAAAGCGTCGCGCAAAACGCCGCCGAGACCGCCGCGTTCACCCAACGCGCCAACGAGCATGCCGACCGCTCCCGCGTGGTCGTCGGCGAGGCCTCCAACAGTGTGGTGGCGCTGATCGATGAGGTGGCCAGCGCCACCCGCAAGGTCGAGAGCATGCAACAGGACGCCCAGCGCATCACCGAAATCCTCGGCGTGATCGGCGCCATCGCCGGGCAGACCAACCTGCTGGCCCTCAACGCCGCCATCGAAGCCGCCCGGGCCGGTGAGCAAGGCCGTGGTTTCGCCGTGGTGGCCGACGAGGTCCGCGCCCTCGCCGCTCGCACCCAGGCCAGCACCTCGGAAATCAACGAAATGCTGACCCGCCTGACCCAGGGCGTGAGTTCGTCGGTCTCGGCCATGGAAAACACCCAGGCCAGTTGCCAGTCGGCCGCCGATGCGACGTCACGGGTGAACTCGGGCCTGGACGAAATGGCCGGTTCGGTCAGCCAGATCAACAGCCTGAGCACCCAGATCGCCACGGCAGCCGAGCAACAGAGCGCGGTGACCGAGGAGATCAATCGCAGCATGGTGCAAATCCGCCACATGGTGGAGGAACTGGTGGAAAGCGGCCTGGCCAGCGAGGCCAATACCCGGCAACTGCTGGAAGCCAATACCCGGGTGAATGCGATCATGGGGCGGTTCAAGGTGCGCTGAAGCGTCGTCATTCTCCTGTGGGAGCGGGCTTGCTCGCGAAGACGGCCTGACAAACGACCTGTCTCTCCCGCCCGTACACCCATCAGATCTGTGGGAGCAAAGCTTGCTCGCGATAGCGGCGGATCAGCAGCAAGGTTGTGACTGACAAACCGCTATCGCGAGCAAGCGTTCCTCCCACAGGACTGCGTTCGCCCCAACCTGACAATTCTGTAATCCCCGCCTCAGCCCCCTGTCAGCTCGTGCTCGCTACTCTGTTATCCTCCCTCCAAACCGTACGACACGAGACCACCTCCATGGCCAACCCCCTGCACCTGCTCGCCTTGAGCGCCCTGTTCCTCACCTCCCTGGCCCAGGCCGCCGAGCCGGTGACCATCGATGTGCACCGCGATGCCAATTGTGGCTGCTGCAAAAAGTGGATCTCGCATCTGCAAGAAAACGGCTTCAAGGTCAACGACCATGTCGAGGCCGACATGAGTTCGGTCAAGCAACGCCTGGGCGTGGCGCCGAACCTGCGCTCCTGCCACACCGCCGAAATCAACGGCAAATTCGTCGAAGGCCATGTCCCGGCCGATCAGGTGCTGGCGCTGGGCAAGCGCGATGACTTGCTCGGCGTCGCCGCGCCGGGCATGCCCATGGGCTCGCCCGGCATGGAAATGGATGGCATGAGCGACACTTATCAAGTGATCGGCCAGAAAAAAGACGGGACCCAAACCGTGGTGGCGGATTACCCGGCCCACTGATGGGCGAAGCCTATCTCGGCTTGTTCCTGGCGGCGTTCGGCGCGGCGACCTTGTTGCCGCTGCAGTCAGAGGCCTTGTTGGTCGGCCTGTTGCTCAGCGAGCGCCACGAAACCTGGTTGCTGCTCGCGGTCGCCACGGTCGGCAACGTCCTGGGTTCGCTGGTGAACTGGTGGCTGGGCACGCGCCTGGAACACTTCAAGGACCGGCGCTGGTTCCCGGTCAGCCCGGCCCACCTGGACAAGGCTCGCCTGCATTACCAGCGCTTCGGCCGCTGGTCGCTGTTGCTCAGTTGGCTGCCGATCATCGGCGACCCGTTGACCCTGGTGGCGGGGGTGATGGGCGAGCCGTGGCGGCGTTTCCTGCTGATCGTGACCCTGGCCAAAGGCATGCGCTATGGCGTGCTCGCCCTGGCCACGCTGGGCTGGATGGGTTGAACGTTCGGGCCGTTCGGTTGCCTGTGGTTAATGTCGCCATAATCGGGTCGCGCCAGGATCGGCGGCGGCCACAAGGAGATCGACCATGTCCCGAATCATGCCCCGTTGGTTGCCCAGCCTGTTCTTCACCGCCGCCCTGCCCCTGCTCGCCCAGGCCGCCAATCCACCGGAAGGCCCGGCCTACGGTGCGCAGCTGGAAGGTTTCGAATACCCCTACACCCTCAAGCATTTCGCCTTACAGTCCCAGGGCCAATCCTTGCAAATGGGCTATATGGACGTGCCGGCCCAAGGCAAGGTCAATGGCCGCACGGTAGTGCTGATGCACGGCAAGAATTTCTGCGCCGCCACCTGGGGCGATTCGATCAAGGCCCTCAGCGAGGCCGGCTACCGGGTCGTCGCGGCAGACCAGATTGGCTTCTGCACCTCGAGCAAACCCGAGTATTACCAGTACAGCTTCCAACAACTGGCAACCAACACCCAGGCCTTGCTCAAGGCCCTCGGCGTACAGAAAGCCATCGTCCTCGGCCATTCCACCGGCGGCATGCTCGCCACCCGCTACGCGTTGCAGTTTCCCGATCAAGTCGAACGCCTGGCAATGGTCAACCCCATCGGGCTGGAAGACTGGAAAGCCTTGGGCGTGCCCTACCGCACCGTCGACCAATGGTACGCCCGTGAGCTGAAGGTCACCGCCGAAGGCATTCGCAATTACGAGCGCACAACCTATTACGCCGGCCGTTGGAAACCTGAGTTCGACCGTTGGGTGGACATGCTTGCCGGCTTGAACAAGGGCCCGGGTCATGAGCAAGTGGCATGGAACTCGGCGCTGATCTACGACATGATCTTCACCCAGCCGGTCTACTACGAGTTCAAGGACCTGAGCGTGCCCACCCTGCTGCTGATCGGCACCTCGGACACCACCGCCATCGGCAGCGACATCGCGCCGCCGGCGGTCAAGGCCAAACTGGGCCATTACGAGGTACTGGGCAAGCAGGTGGCCGGGCTGATTCCGCGCGCGACGCTGGTGGAGTTCCCCAATCTGGGGCATGCCCCGCAAATGGAAGAGCCGGATCGGTTCCATAAGGCGCTGCTCGGCTGGCTGGACAAACCCATTCCCTGACGAGGTGATCCATGGCGGTGCAAATAGCAGTCATAGACGATTGGCAAGATGTGGCACGCGGCGTGGTGGATTGGTCGGTGCTCGACAGCGTCGGCCAGGTGACGTTTCTCCACGACTACCCCGCCGACCGCGACACCCTCGCCGAACGCTTGCAGCGCTTCGAGGTGATCTGCGTGATGCGCGAACGCACCGTGTTCGACGAAGGCCTGCTGCGCCGCCTGCCCAACCTCAAGCTGCTCCTCACCGGCGGCATGCGCAATGCCGCCCTGGACCTGAAGGCCGCCGCCGAATTGGGCATCCAGGTCTGCGGCACCGACAGCTACAAACACGCCACGCCCGAACTGACCTGGGCGCTGATCATGGCCCTGACCCGCAATCTGGTACAGGAGGCCAATGCCTTGCGCGCCGGCCTGTGGCAGCAAGGCCTGGGTGGCGACCTGCACGGCAAGACCCTGGCAATCCTCGGCCTGGGCAACATCGGCGCGCGGGTGGCGCAGTTCGGCCAGGTGTTCGGCATGCGGGTCATCGCCTGGAGCCAGAACCTCAGCGCCGAGCGAGCCGCGGAAGTGGGCGTGACCTATGTCAGCGAGCAGGCGTTGTTCGAACAGGCCGACGTGCTCTCGATCCACCTGGTGCTCGGCGAACGCACCCGCGGCCTGGTGGATGCCCAGGCGCTGGCCTGGATGAAACCCGAAGCGCTGCTGGTCAACACCTCCCGCGGGCCCATCGTCGATGAAACCGCCCTGATCGACGCCCTTCAGCATCGGCGCCTGGCCGGCGCCGCCCTGGACGTCTTTGCCCAGGAGCCCTTGCCTGCCGCCCATCCGTTCCGAACCCTGGACAACGTACTGGCCACGCCGCACCTGGGTTACGTCAGCCGACGGAATTACCAGCAGTTCTATTCCCTGATGATCGAAGACCTGCTGGCTTGGGCTGCGGGCACGCCGATTCGGTTGCTGACGCCGGCGGGCTGAACCCGCTCCTCAATACCCAGAACATCTCCTGCTGTGGGAGCGGGCTTGCTCGCGAATGGGTGTATCAGTCAGTAAATATGTGGCTGACAGGCCGCATTCGCGAGCAAGCCCGCTCCCACAGAAACAGCGTGTTTCAGCGCGGCATTGGCCATCAAAACGCCGCTATTCCAGCCGCCCTCCAATGGTGCATCGCGCCATTCCATCGCGCACGTCGATGAAACAGCCCCCTCCCCCTACACTTTTTTCTTTTCAGGAATGTGCACTTCGTCGGTGCGTATTCCCCGACGTCGTGTAAGACATTGCCGCTAAAAAACGTGATTGTCGGACAATGCGACGAACCGAGCCGCACCGCTCTAGGATCTGACCTAGACTGCTTAACCGGGGGGAAAACCGACCGGTCATCCAGACGAAAAAAAGTCGAAACTTTTCGCAACGGCGACAGGTCAGGTTAGAGGTAGGGCAATAGCGACTGGTGCAGTCCTTGCACTGGTCATTGCAACAGCTCCTTCAGCTGCTTCGCTTCGCCGCGTTTGGGTAGCCGTTCGCTTTCCTTCGTAGCGCTTGTGCGCCTGGCCGCAGGATTCGGCCAATGAAACAACAGCTCTGGCGCTTGCCGGAAACAGATCGAGAAAATGGGAGATATTTATGATCAGTGCTGCCTTGGAACCACAACAAGTCCGTTCTCAATTACCGCCGGCGGCCGAATCGCCGACGGCTCCGGTGTTGGCCACCGGCGGCAAGGCACTGCTTCCCGTCGCTCGACAGAACCCCAATCGCAAGAAAATCCTGTTCGTCACCTCGGAAATCGCCGACCTGGTCAAGACCGGCGGCCTGGGCGATGTGTCCTCGGCACTGCCCCGGGCCATGGCCGGGCTGCATGATGTCCGGGTACTGATCCCCGGCTATCCGCAAGTGATGAACAGCGGCAATCCGATCCACATCATCGGCGAACTGGGCGGCCACGCAGCGCTGCCGCCCTGCAAGATCGGGCGCATGGACATGGCCGATGGCCTGGTGATCTACGTCCTGATCTGCCCGGAACTGTTCGCCCGCGAAGGCTCCCCCTACGGTGCCAACAACGGCCGCGACTGGCCCGACAACCACATCCGCTTCGCCCGCCTGGGCCTGGCCGCCGCCGACATCGCCGCCAACCTCGCGCAGATCCACTGGTGCCCCGACCTCGTCCACGCCCATGACTGGCCAGCCGGATTGGCGCCCGCTTATATGCACTGGCGCGGGCAACGCACCCCGACCCTGTTCACCATCCACAACCTGGCGTACCAGGGCGTGGTCAGCCTCGCCTCCTGCCCGGAGCTGGGCATTCCCGAGCACGCCCTGCAACAGGAAGGCATGGAGTTCTACGGCAAACTGTCGTTCCTCAAGGCCGGGATGGCCTACTCCAGCCATATAACCACCGTCAGCGCCACCTACGCCCAGGAGATCACCACCCCGGCGTTTGGTTGCGGGCTTGACGGTTTCCTCGCGGCCAAGACCCAACAAGGCTTGCTCAGCGGCATTCCCAACGGCATCGACGAAAGCTGGGATTCGGCCACCGATTCGCACCTGTTCCGCCAGTTCGCCATCGGCGACTGGGACGGCAAGGCGGTCAACGCCAGCCATGTGCGTGAACTGTTTGGCCTCGACGACTCCACGGGCCCGCTGTTCGCCGTGGTGTCGCGCCTGGTCTACCAGAAAGGCCTGGACCTGACCGAAGCGGTCGCCGAGTTCATCGTCGAGTCCGGTGGCCAGATCGCCATCATCGGCCGTGGCGAACCGGAGGAAGAACAGGCTATGCGCGAACTGGCGCTGCGCTTCCCCGGCCGCATCGGCGTACGCATTGGCTTCAACGAAACCGATGCCCGGCGGATGTTTGCCGGCAGCGATTTCCTGCTGATGCCGTCGCGCTACGAGCCTTGCGGCTTGAGCCAGATGTACGCCCAACGCTTCGGCTCGCTGCCGGTGGCGCGCAATACCGGAGGCTTGGCGGACACCATCGAAGATGGCATCACCGGTTTCCTGTTCGATGAGTCCACGGTGGAGAGCTACAAACAGGCCTTGAGCCGGGCCTTCAAGGTCTTCGAGTTCCCCGACTTGCTCAACGCCATGCGCTGCCGGGCCATGTCGGCGCCGTTCAACTGGTGCAAGGCCGTGGAACCCTACGCCGAACTCTACGAACAGCTGGTGGCGAAGTCCCTGGGAAAATCGGCCAGACAATGAGGTAACAATGACGTCAAGGACGCCTGAAACATGGACCCACGGCGCGGTGATGCTGGATGACGAGCACACCCGCTTCGCCCTCTGGGCCCCGGATGCTTTTTTTGTCAGTGTCGAACTCGACACTGGCGATTCAATACCGCTACTGCCCCAAGCCGACGGCTGGTTCATGATCCAGACCCGTTGCCCCGCCGGCACCCGCTATCGCTACAACATCGACGGCGAGCTGGAGGTGCCGGACCCGGCCTCTCGCGCCCAGGCCGGCGACATCGACCGACACAGCGTGGTGGTCGACCCCCATGCCTACTCCTGGCGGCACACTGAATGGGCCGGTCGCCCCTGGCACGAAGCCGTGATCTACGAACTGCACGTGGGCGCCCTCGGCGGTTTCAATGGCGTCGAACAGCATCTGGCGCGCCTGGCCGGGCTGGGCGTCACCGCCATCGAGCTGATGCCGCTGGCGCAGTTTCCCGGTGATCGCAACTGGGGCTACGACGGGGTCCTGCCCTACGCGCCCCAGGCTTCCTACGGCACACCTGAACAGCTCAAGCATCTGATCGACAGTGCCCACGGTCATGGCCTGTCCGTCATCCTGGACGTGGTCTACAACCACTTCGGCCCTGACGGCAATTACCTGCACCGCTATGCCAAGGGCTTTTTCCGCGAAGACAAGCACACGCCCTGGGGCGCGGCGATCGATTTTCGCCGCCGCGAAGTGCGGGACTTCTTCATCGACAATGCGCTGATGTGGCTGTTGGAATACCGTTTCGACGGTCTGCGCCTCGACGCGGTGCATGCCATCGAAGATCCGGACTTCCTTCAAGAACTGGCAGCCAGGGTGCGCGAGCAGGTGGACCCGGTCCGGCATGTCTGGCTGACCGTGGAAAACGAACACAACCAGGCCAGCCTGCTGGAACAGGGCTACGACGCCCAGTGGAACGACGACGGCCACAATGCCTTGCATGTGTTGCTGACCGGCGAGACCGACGCCTACTACGCCGACTATGCCGAGCAGCCGACGGAACAACTGGCACGCTGCCTCAGCCAGGGCTTTGTCTTCCAGGGCCACATCAATCGCCATGGCGAATCCCGGGGCGAGCCCAGTGGCCACTTGCCGCCGAGCGCATTCGTGCTGTTCCTGCAAAACCATGACCAGATCGGCAACCGTGCCCTCGGCGAACGCTTGCATCAGCTCGCCGCCCCCCAGGCCCTGCAAGCAGCGACGGCCTTGTTGCTGTTGTCACCGATGATCCCACTGCTGTTCATGGGCGATGAAGCAGCGGCCGAACAACCGTTCCTGTTCTTCACCAGCCACCATGGCGAGCTGGCGGAACTCGTGCGCGAAGGCCGACGCAACGAGTTCAAGGCCTTCAGTGCCTTCGCCGACCCGCAGCAACGCGAGCGAATTCCCGACCCCAACGCGGCCGGCACCTTCGAGGCGTCACGCCCGAGCCTGGAACCGCAGCGACCGGAGCAACAGGCCAGCGAGGCGCTGTATCGCCAACTGCTGAAAATTCGCCGTGAGGACATCGTCCCGCGCCTGCCCGGCGCTCAAGCGCTCGGGGCCGATGTGCTGGGCCATGGCGCCGTCAGCGCACGCTGGCGACTGGGCGATGGCAGCGTGTTGCGCATCGACCTGAACCTTGGCGAACGCCCCGTCGAACACCAGGCCCCGGAGGAGGCACGCATTCTTTTCGAACATCCGCGGCAGGCCATGGGTCTGTTGCAACAGGGCGTCCTTGCGCCCTACAGCGCGCTGGTCAGTCTGACGCAGGCGACAACCTTGCCCACCATCACTGGAGAGCGCCTATGAGCGATGCGCAACTGGAAATCCTCGCCGGCCGAGCGGGTCTGGCGGTGGATTGGATCGATGCCAATGGCAGGGCCCAGAAAGTCTCGCCGGCCGTCCTGCGCTCGGTCCTCACCGGCCTGGGCCATCCCGCCGGCAGCGCCCAGGAAATCGACGCCAGCCTGCTGCAGTTGCTGGAAGATCAACAGAACCATCAACTGCCACCGCTGATCACAGCCGATGTCGGGGCCAGCCTGGACTTGGGCCGCTACTTCGAGGCCGGGACGCCCTGCGAAATCAAACTCGAAGACGGCGCGACACTGCACCTGAACCTCGATGCCGAGGCCAGGCTGCCAGGGATGGTCCCGGTGGGCTATCAGCACGTCCATATCCAGAACCAGCATTTCACCCTGGCCGTCGCACCGGCCCGCTGCTACAGCGTGGCCGATGCGGTGGACGACCCGACGCCACGGGCCTGGGGCCTGAGCGCGCAGCTGTACGCCTTGCGACGCCCCGGCGACGGTGGTTTCGGTGACACCCAGGCGCTGGAAGAACTGGCCCGGGTGGCCGGCGAGCGCGGTGCCGAGGCCATTGCCATCAGCCCGATGCACGCCATGTTCAGCAGCGACACCGGACGCTACAGCCCTTATTCGCCATCCAGCCGATTGTTTCTCAACAGCCTGTACGCCGCGCCTGGCACCATCCTCGGTGAACGCGCCCTGCGCACCGCCATCGACGCCACTGGTTTGACCAATCAACTGCGCAACCTGGAAGAACAGCCGCTGATCGACTGGCCGGTCGCCGCCCAGGCCAAGCAGAAAATCCTCCGCGCCCTGTATGACGGGTTCAGCCAAGGCGCGCACCCGTTGCACGAAGACTTCAGCAGTTTTCGTCACAGCAGCGGCGAAGCACTGGAGAACCATTGCCGCTTCGAAGCCTTGCAGGCCGAACGCGCGGCCCGGGGCGAAAGCCTCGACTGGCGGCAGTGGCCGGAAGAACTGCGTGATCCACGCAGCCCGGCGCTGGCCCATTTCGCCGAGGAAAATGCCGATGAGATCGGCTTCTACGCCTTTTGCCAATGGCTGATTGCCCGTTGCCTGGAACGCGCCCAGAGCGCCGCCAAGTCCAGCGGCATGGGCATCGGCCTGATCGCCGACCTGGCGGTGGGCGCCGACGGTGGCGGCAGCCAGGCCTGGAGCCGCCAGGACGAACTGCTCGCGTCACTGACCGTGGGCGCGCCGCCGGACATTCTCAACCGCTCCGGCCAAGGCTGGGGCATCTCGGCGTTTTCCCCGGAAGGCCTGGTACGCAACGGCTTTCGCGCCTTCATTGAAATGCTGCGGGCCAACTTCGCCCACGCCGGCGGCTTGCGCATCGACCATGTGATGGGCTTGCAGCGGCTCTGGGTGATCCCTAACGATGCCCCACCCAGCGATGGCGCCTACCTGTATTACCCAGTGGACGACCTGCTGCGCCTGCTGGCATTGGAATCCCATCGCCATCAGGCCATCGTGCTCGGCGAAGACCTCGGTACCGTGCCGGATGGCTTGCGGGAAAAACTCATCGCCCGCTCGATCCTGGGCATGCGCGTGCTGTTGTTCGAACAGGACAACACCCACTTCAAACCCATCCTCGATTGGCCGGACAACGCCCTGGCGACCACCAGCACCCATGACCTGCCGACGCTCAACGGCTGGTGGCATGGTCATGACATCGACTGGAATGCCCGGCTGGAGCTGATCGATTCCCCCACCGAGATGGACTGGCGCAAACACCGCGAGCGCGAACGCGAAGGCCTGCGCCAAGTGCTGAACCAGGACCCGCAGAATTTTCGCGAAGAACATCGCGAGACCGACCAGGTGCTCGATGCCAGCGTGCGCTTCCTCGGCCACACCCGAGCGCCGCTGGTCTTGCTGCCACTCGAAGATGCCCTGGGCATCGAGGAGCAAGCCAACCTGCCCGGCACCATCGACACCCACCCCAACTGGCGCCGCCGCCTGGCCCAACAGAGCCAGGCGCTGCTGGACCACCCGGACGCCGCCCGGCGCCTGGAAATACTCGCCTGTGCGCGACTTCAGGCGAACGAGCGTGACCGATGAAACAGACGTTGATCCAACCCCTGCGGGCAACGTTACGCCTGCAGTTCCATAAAGGCTTCACCCTGGACGATGCCATCCCCCAGGTGCCGTACTTCGCCTCGCTGGGCATCAGCCATATTTATGCTTCGCCGCTGCTCAAGGCCCGGGCCGGCTCCATGCACGGCTACGACGTTGTCGACCCGACCCTGGTCAACCCCGAACTGGGTGGCGAAGCCGCACTCAAGCGCTTGGTTGCAACGTTGCGCGAGCATCGGATGGGCTTGATTCTCGACATCGTGTCCAATCACATGGCCGTCGGCGGCAATGACAATCCCTGGTGGCTGGATTTGCTGGAATGGGGACGCCTGAGCCCTTACGGCGAGTTTTTTGACATCCAATGGCATTCCCCGGACCCGCTGATGGAAGGCCAGTTGTTGCTACCGTTCCTGGGCAGCGACTACGGCGTGGCCTTGCAGGAAGGCACCCTGCAACTGCGCTTCGATTCCGCCCACGGCAGCTTCTATGTCGAGCATTACGAACACCGCTTCCCGATTTGCCCGATGCACTACGGCGAGCTGCTCAGACCCGCCGAAACCCTGCCCGTCGAACAGGCCGAACCGCTCAAGGCCCTGGCCGAGCGCTTCACTACACTGAATTACCAGACCGATGCCCACACCCTCGCCTGCCCGCTGCAAGCAGAGTTGCAGGACTTGGCGGCACACGCTGGCATTCTCGCTGCCATCGAGGACAACCTGGGTGCCTACGACTCCACCCAGCCCCAGGGTTTCGAACGCCTGCATCAGTTGCTGGAGCGCCAGAGCTACCGACTCGCCAGCTGGCGCACCGCAGCGGACGACATCAATTGGCGGCGTTTTTTCGATGTCAACGAACTGGGCGGGCTGCGGGTCGAGCGCCCGGCCGTATTCGAAGCCACCCATGCCAAGATTTTCGAACTGGTCGGCGAAGGCTTGGTGGATGGGCTGCGGATCGATCATATCGACGGTCTCGCAGACCCTCGCGGTTACTGCCGCAAATTACGCAGGCGTCTTGACTCGTTGTCGCCGTCGCGGCACCTGCCGATCTTCGTCGAGAAAATTCTCGGCGATGGCGAAACCTTGCGGCGGGATTGGAACATCGATGGCAGTACCGGCTACGAGTTCATGAACCAGGTCTCGCTGCTGCAGCACGACCCGGCCGGTGCCGCCCCCCTCGCCGAATTCTGGAGCCGGCACAGCGAGCGGCCGGCACACTTCATTGAAGAAGCCCGCCTGGCTCGCCAGCAGATTCTCAATGGGTCCTTGGCGGGGGATTTTGAAAGTGTCGCCCAGGCCCTGCTGCAAGTGGCCCGGGACGATGTGATGACCCGCGACCTGACCCTCGGCGCGATTCGGCGGGCCTTGCAGGCGTTGATCGTGCATTTCCCGGTGTACCGCACCTACATCACGCCCATGGGGCGCTCCGCCGAAGACGAAGTGTTTTTCAACCAAGCCCTGGAAGGTGCCCGGCAAACCCTCAGCGAAGCCGATTGGCCGGTGCTCGATTGCCTGGCCGGCTGGCTCGGTGGAATGCCCTGGCGACAACGTCCGCGGGGCAGCCAGCGTAAACGCCTGCGTCACGCCTGCGTGCGCTTCCAGCAACTGACGTCGCCGGCGGCCGCCAAAGCCGTGGAGGACACCGCGCTCTATCGCTCGGCGGTGCTGCTGTCGCGCAATGACGTCGGCTATAACACCGAGCGCTTCAGCGCCCCGACGCAAGAGTTCCACCACGCGTGTCTCGAGCGTCTCGAACACTTCCCTGACAACCTGATCACCACCGCCACCCACGACCACAAGCGCGGCGAAGACACCCGCGCCAGACTGGCCGTACTCAGCGAACGCGCCGATTGGTACGCCACCTGCGTCGAACAATGGCGCATCCTCTCGCCTTCGCTGCACAGCGATCCGTCTGCGCCCTCGGCCGGTGATGAACTGATCCTCTACCAAGCGTTGCTCGGCAGCTGGCCGCTGGATCTCGACCTCCAAGACCACAAGGCACTGGCCGAATACAACGAGCGCCTATGGCAATGGCAACGCAAGGCCCTGCGCGAAGCCAAGCTGCAAAGCAGTTGGGCGGCGGTCAACGATGCTTATGAACAAGCCACCCAGATGTTCCTCGAACGCTTGCTGCTGGGCGATGAGGGGCTGCCCTTGCGCAGCGCCATTGCCGAGGCGGTCCAAGCCATGGCGCCGGCGGGTGCGCTCAACAGTCTGGCGCAAACTTTGCTGCGCATGACCGTACCCGGCGTGCCGGACCTGTACCAAGGCAACGAGTTCTGGGATTTCAGCCTGGTGGACCCGGACAATCGCCGCCCGGTGGATTTCCAGGCGCGCCGCGAGGCAATGCATGCCGACAACACGCCGGCCGCGCTGGTACGCGATTGGCGTGACGGCCGGATCAAGCAGGCATTGATCGCCAGGACGTTGGCCATGCGGGCCGAGTACCCGCAGCTATGGCGCCAGGGTCGCTACCAGCCGTTGGAAGTGCTCGGCGAGCAGGCCCACCGGGTGCTGGCTTTCATGCGTGAGGACTGGCAGCAGCGAGCGATCATTGTCGTACCTGTCCATGTGGCGCATTTGCTGGAAAACAGTGCCGTGCCGCTGGTGGTTGCGTCGGATTGGGGCGATACCCGCGTGTCGTTACCGTTCGCCGCCAAGGATGAAAAACTGAAGGGATTTTTTTCAAGCGCAACAGTCACACCCCAAAGGGAGCTGCTGATCAGCGCCGCGCTGGGGAATTTCCCGGTCAATGTCTTTATCCAATCTTGAGTTGAATCAGGAGCACTGCGATGAGTACCGACGATAAACGCATTCGTGAATTCGCCTATCAGATCTGGGAGTCCGAGGGTAAGCCCACCGGGCAGGAAAAACGCCACTGGGAGATGGCGCGCAAGCTCGCCGAAGCCGAAGCGCTGGCGCCGAGCAAGCCACCCAAGGCCGCGAGCAAAGCGGCGGCCAGCAAGACCGACGGCGCCAAACCTGCTACCGCCAAGAGCACCACGGCCAAGACTGCCGCGAAGAACACCACGCCCAAGGTCAAGCCAGCGGCCAAGCCTTCCGCGGCGACTGCAGCGACAGTGCCACCGGTCAATAAAGCCGCCGACAAGAAGCCGCGGGCACCGCGCAAGCCGCCGGCGGTTTGATTCGTCCTATCGGTCTCCTCGCTGGGTGGGAGCAAAGCTTGCTCGCGAAACAGGCACCCGTATGCCTGAAGGAACGCGTTGCTTGATCGCGGGCAAGCCTTGCTCCCACAGAGTAGCCACTTTGTCCCATATAACGGGATAAACCCCTCGCCACAGGTGAAGGGTGGAACCTACCCCGCTGTAATGAATCGCATCGCTGTATCTGTCTGTTTTTTTGCAGGAGCAACTATGACCCGTCCAAACAAAACCACGCCGCCGCCCATTATCGAGGCTTCGCGGATTCGTGAAGGGCTGCCTTTTCCACTGGGTGCAACCTGGGATGGCCTCGGGGTCAATTTCGCGCTGTTTTCAGCCAACGCCACCAAGGTCGAACTGTGCATTTTCGACGATGCCGGCGAAGTCGAACTCGAACGCATCGAACTGCCGGAATACACCGACGAGATCTACCACGGCTATCTGCCGGATGCCCATCCGGGATTGATCTATGGCTACCGGGTCTACGGCCCGTACGACCCGGCGAACGGCCACCGCTTCAACCCGAACAAGTTGCTGATCGACCCCTACGCCAAGCAACTGGTCGGCCAATTGAAGTGGTCCGAAGCGTTGTTCGGCTATACCATCGGCCACCCCGATGGCGACCTCAGTTTCGATGAGCGTGACAGCGCCCCGTTCGTTCCCAAGTGTAAAGTCATCGACCCCGCACACACTTGGGGTCACGACCATCGCGTCAGCGTGCCCTGGGACAAGACCATCCTGTATGAAACCCACGTACGCGGCCTCACCATGCGTCATCCTTCGGTACCTGAAAACGTGCGCGGTACCTTCGCCGGGTTGATGGTCGACGATGTGCTGGAGCATATCCGCAAGCTCGGGGTTTCCTCGGTGGAGCTACTGCCCATCCATGCCTTCGTCAATGACCAGCATTTGCTGCACAAAGGCATGACCAACTACTGGGGCTATAACAGCATTGCCTTCTTCGCGCCCGACCCGCGCTACCTGGCCAGTGGCAAGATCGCCGAGTTCAAGGAAATGGTCGCCCACCTGCACGAGGCCAACCTGGAAGTCATCCTCGACGTGGTCTACAACCACACCGCCGAGGGCAACGAACAGGGGCCTACCCTGTCCATGCGCGGCATCGATAACGCCTCGTACTACCGGCTGATGCCCGACGACAAACGCTATTACATCAACGACTCCGGCACCGGCAACACCTTGGACCTGAGCCATCCTTGCGTCTTGCAGATGGTCACCGACTCCCTGCGTTACTGGGCCACGGAAATGCATGTCGATGGCTTCCGCTTCGACCTGGCGACGATCTTGGGCCGCTACCATGATGGCTTCGACGAGCGCCACAGCTTCCTCGTCGCGTGCCGCCAGGACCCGGTGCTGCGCCAGGTGAAAATGATCGCCGAGCCCTGGGACTGTGGCCCCGGGGGCTATCAGGTAGGACGCTTCCCACCGGGCTGGGTCGAATGGAACGACAAGTTCCGCGACACGGTGCGGGCCTTCTGGAAAGGTGACGACGGCCAGCTCGCCGACTTCGCCAGCCGAATGACCGCCTCGGGCGAGATGTTCAACCAACGTGGCCGGCGCCCGTACGCCTCGGTGAACTTCGTCACCGCCCATGACGGCTTCACCTTGCATGACCTGGTGTCGTACAACGACAAGCACAACGAAGCCAACGATGAAAACAACCAGGACGGCAGCAATAACAACCTGTCCTGGAACCATGGCGTCGAAGGCCCGACGGATGACCCTGAGATCAACGCACTGCGCCATCGGCAGATGCGCAACTTTTTCGCCACGTTGTTGCTGGCCCAAGGCACGCCAATGATCGTCGCCGGTGACGAGTTCGCCCGTACCCAGCACGGCAACAATAATGCTTATTGCCAGGACAGCGAGATCGGCTGGGTCAATTGGGACCTGAGCGAGGATGGCGCGGCGCTGCTCAAGTTCGTCAAGCGCCTGATCAAGTTGCGCCTGACCTACCCGATCCTGCGTCGTGGACGCTTCCTGGTGGGCAACTACAACGAGGACATTGGCGTCAAGGACGTGACCTGGTTGGCCCCGGACGGCAGCGAAATGACCATCGAGCAGTGGCAGGACAGCCATGGTCGCTGCCTGGGCATGCTGATGGACGGCCGCGCCCAGGAAACCGGGATTCGGCGCAAGGGGGGCGATGCGACGCTGCTGCTGGTGGTCAACGCACACCATGACATCGTCAACTTCCGCTTGCCGGAAGTCCCTGAAGGCAGTTTCTGGACTTGCATGGTCGACACCAACCAGCCCAACGTTCGTGGACAGGAGCGCTTCGATTTCGAATCCGAGTATTCCGTCACTGGACGTTCACTGCTGCTGTTCGAGCTGCAACGCGAAGAAGAGGATTGAACGATTCGCAGTTAACCCAATGGGGCCGCAAGGATGCGGTTTTTTCCATCCAAACCGTCCAGTTAGCCGAAAAAAAAGCAGTTCAGATACACATGTCACGAGACGAATGGGCTGACATGGTCAATACTTCTCCTGCGGTAGTCTCCAGGATTCGGAGCGCCGCGAATCGCAGCCATGCCCACATCGGTGCCACCGGACAGTAGGCCCGGTGCATGACTGAAAGATTGAACACCCACAAGGATGTCGCTTATGAAGCCCGCCTCTCGCCTGCCTGGCCGGCAGCACCCGCAAATCTGGAACAGTGCTGCGCAACTGGCCGATATTCCGATCATCAGTACCCAGACGCTCATTCCCGCCGGTGCCCGCGCCGTCATTCTCGCCCCGCACCCGGGCGATGAGGTAGGGGCCTGTGGCGGCTTGCTGCAATTGCTGAGCAACCTCGAACAGCCCATGTTGCTGGTTTCGGTCACCGATGGCGCCCTGGCCCACCCCGGCTCACCGTTGTGGACCGACGAGCGCCTGCGTACGCACCGCCCTCATCCCCAGGAAAGCGTCGACGCCCTGCACCGCCTGGGCATCGACGCCCATGGCCTGCAATGGGTGCGCGGCGGTTTTCCGGAAAAAGACCTCGTGGAACACGAAGCTGAACTGGCCACCTTCATTGCACGACACCTTCGCCCCGGCGACGTGGTGTTCAGCACCTGGCGCCAGGACGGTGACAGCGACCACGACACCGTGGGACGCGCCGGAGCCTTGGCCGCCGACAGGATCGGGGTGGCGTTCAACGAACTGCCGGTGTGGGCCTGGCACTGGCCGGTCCGCGAGCAGAATAAAATCCCCTGGCACCGGGCTCGCAAGCTGCGCCTCGACGTCTGGACCACGGCCCGCAAGCGTCATGCCATGCACGCCTACGTCAGCCAACTCAGCGGCGAACCGGCGAGCGGCATCGCCCCACTGTTGCCCAGGGTCATCCTTGACCGGATGGGTTTGCCGTATGAGATTGTCTTTATCTGAACACACCTTTGTGAAAGCAGGCCCACCGCTTTCGCGAGCAGGCTCGCTCCCACATTGGGTCTGTGCAGATATGCAATATTTGCGTGCGCCACCAGTCCCTGTGGGAGCCGGGTTCAGCTCGGATCCCACAGGGGTTCTCGGGTGTTTTCAGACCTGATGCCGAGCACTCAACCCCGTGGCGAGGGAGCTTGCTCCCGCTGGGGCGCGAAGCGGCCCCAATAATCTGCATGCGATCTACCTGACGCTACGCGGTGCTTGGTTTTTGGGCTGCTTCAGCCCAACGGGAGCAAGCTCCCTCGCCACAAAAGCAGTTTGGTTGAGGCTACAAAACCCTATGGCCCTCCCACTGGGTTCTCGAGTGGCCACAAGGTT
>NZ_JABWRA010000063.1:0-29357 GCF_014268705.1 Pseudomonas sp. SWRI179
CGGGAGCAAGCTCCCTCGCCACAAAAGCAGTTTGGTTGAGGCTACAAAACCCTATGGCCCTCCCACTGGGTTCTCGAGTGGCCACAAGGTTTCTGTCCACCGTCAATTTCCGTGTGGGAGCGAGCTTGCTCGCGATGGCGATCAGCAAGGCGATGAAAAATCCGGAACTGCCGGTGCCTTGGGTCAGTCGCATGAACAAGTACGTCTGATTCAGGAGCGAACGTGACTCAAGACCCCGATTGGCGAGCCGTCGAACCCATGCCATCGGACGCGCCTGCGACGGTTCATCGGCTGCGGGTCCTGACGGTCAACACCCACAAGGGCTTCACCGCCCTCAACCGGCGCTTCATCCTGCCCGAATTGCGCGAAGCGGTGCGCAGTACCGGTGCCGACCTGGTGTTCCTGCAAGAGGTACTGGGCGAACATGACCGCCACGCGTCACGCTACGACAACTGGCCCCAGACATCCCAGTACGAATTCCTCGCCGACAGCATGTGGAGCGACTTCGCCTACGGCCGTAATGCGGTCTATCCCGATGGCCATCATGGCAACGCCCTGCTCTCCAAATACCCGATCCGCCAGTTCCGCAATCTCGACGTGTCCATCACCGGCCCGGAGCGGCGCGGGTTATTGCATTGCGTGCTGGATGTGCCGGGCCACGCCGAGGTCCATGGCATCTGTGTGCATTTGAGCCTGTTGGAAAGCCATCGCCAATTGCAACTCAAACTGCTCTGCCAACTGCTCGACTCACTGCCAGAGAATGCGCCGGTGATCATCGCCGGCGACTTCAACGACTGGCAACTGCGCGGCAACCTCGCCCTCGCCCGCCGTGGTTACCTGCACGAAGCCTTCGAGCACCACCTCGGCCGCCCTGCCAGGACTTACCCGGCTCGCTTCCCGCTGTTGCGCCTGGACCGCATCTACCTGCGCAACGCCACCAGCCATTCCCCGCAAATACTGGGCAATAAACCCTGGACCCACCTGAGCGATCACCTGCCCCTTTCGGTGGAAGTGCACTTGTAGAACGGGCTCTCCCTCACGCTTTCTGCGCATTGACCTGTAAGTTCTGACAGTAGCGACGGCCTTTATTCGTTGCTAGGGTGCCATTCCATACAGCGAGCGTTGCCAGGCCCTGTGTGCCATCTGTTGCGCAACCGATGCTGAAACCGGTGTCCATGGGGATGCCGATGCAGAGGGAAAGCACATGATTCGGCACGATAAAGGATTCAATCGGCTGTTCAACGCCTTGTGGGTATCGATCCCCTTCCTGTTACCCGCACCCGCCGCCACGGCGGCCTGCACACTGACCCCCACCGCAGGCGATGACACCTATGTCTGCGATAGCGGCACCAGCCCTGGGCTGACAGACCTTTCGGGTAACAACAGCCTGACCATGCCCGCCAATGGCAGCGGTGTCATCACCGGCGATGTCATTTTCGACGCCGGCGTCGACAGCATTGTGATCAATGCCAATGGCGTGATCGATGGTGACGTCGAGCAAGGCTCGGAAGCCGATTACTTCGAGATGAATGGCGGCAACATCCAGTCCTTGGCCCAAGGTGATGGCCTCGATACGTTCCTGATGACTGGCGGGGCCATCGCCGGCGCCTTCGAGGACGGCGACATCGCCACCATGACCGGCGGCACCATTGGCCGGGTCGACATGAAGCTCGATGACAACGTTTTCGATATGTCCGGCGGCAATATCCTCGGCAACCTGGTGACCGGTTTCGGCCAGGACACCATCATCCTCTCCGCGGGACGCATCGGCGGCAATGTCAGTGTCAGCGGCGGCAACGACAGCATCACCGTCAGCGGTGGCGAAATCCTCGGCGAGGTCCGGGCCAGCGCCGGCGATGACCAGTTCCAGTGGAGCGGCGGCCTCATTCACTCGGCCATCCTGATGGGTGACGGCAGCGACACGGCGTTGTTGAGTAATCTGGATGAAACCCTGCTCGCCACCACGCCCAGTCTGAACGGTGGGTTGGGCCAGGACGTCTTGACCTTTGCAGGCAGCACCTCCAGTACCGGCGCCCGTTACCTCAATTGGGAAACCGTCAACCTCACCCAAGGCTCGCAACTGGACCTCAACGACACACTGACCCTAGGTGACAGCGCCACCGCCACCGGGACGCTCAACATCGAAAGCGGCAGCACGCTGACAGCGACCCAAGGCATCATCGCCCCTTTCACGGTCGGCCAACTGGCGACGCTCAACAACGCCGGCGCGATAGACCTTACGCAGGGCAACACCCGCACCAACGATACCCTCACCGTTCAAGGCAACTACGTCGGCAACAGCGGCCAGTTACGCCTGCAAACGGTGCTGGGCGCCGACGACTCGCCCAGTGACAAACTGGTGGTCAATGGCGGCACTCTCTCCGGCAGTACCGCCATCACGGTCACGAACCTGGGCGGCACAGGCGGTTTAACGACCCAGGACGGCATCGAAGTGGTCCAGGCCCAAGGCGGCGCGGTCAGTGACATCAGTGCCTTTTCCCTGGCGCAGTCCGTCTCGGCCGGTGCGTTCGACTACCGCCTGTTCAAGGGCGGTGTGACCGGTAATGAAAACAACTGGTACCTGCGCTCCAGCGTGGTCGCCGGACCGGTAGCGGCACCTGTCCCGACGACCCCGCCCGCGCCGGGCGCGCCACCCGTGCCAACGCTGCCACCCTTGCCAACGGCGGTGCCCGGCGCCGCTCCCATCCCGTTGTATCGCCCGGAAGTGCCGACCTGGTCGGTGCTGCCTCCGGCGGCGGCGCAATTGACGTTGATGGCCCTCGGCACCTTCCATGACCGCCAGGGTGACCAGCACCTGCTCACGGAAACCGGCGCGTTCGGCGCGGGCTGGGGCCGGGTCTACGGCACGGACCTGAATAGAACCTGGGCCGGCACCGTGGCACCGCAGTTCGATGGGTCGATCAAAGGGTTCCAAGTGGGCAACGATCTGTACGGCTGGCTTCTGTCCGGCGGCCAGACCCAGCACATTGGCTTCTTCGTCGGTCATACGGAACTGGACGGTGATGTAAAAGGCTTCAACCTGGGTTTCAAAGACCGGCACGCCGGCAAGATCGAACTCGACGGCGACAGCTACGGGCTCTACTGGACGCTCACCGATCCCAGCGGCGGCTACTTCGACGCCGTGTTGATGGGCACGCGACTGAACGGCGACAACCGTTCCGAGCGCGGCATGAAAATCGACAATCGCGGACATGCCCTGACCGTTTCGGCGGAAGCCGGCTATCCCTTCGCGGTGACCTCCGACTGGGTCTTCGAACCCCAAGCCCAGATCATCCACCAGAAGGTTTCCCTGGATACGCAAGACGATGGGGTTTCCAAGGTCGAATTCGATTCCGACGGCGCCTGGACCGGCCGGCTCGGCGCTCGCCTCAAGGGTCGCTATCAGGTGAGCGGCATGCCCGTGGAACCGTACTTGCGCGCCAACCTCTGGCACACCTTTTCCGGCACCGACTCGGTGACCTTCGACGACACCGAGCGGGTCGAAACCCAACAACAGGCGTCCAGCGGGGACCTGGGCGTGGGCGTCGTCGTGAGCCTGGCGCCAGCCGTCGCCGTATACGCCGCTGCCGACTACAACCAAAACCTCGACAGCAACCAGCAACACAGCATCAGAGGCAATATCGGTGTACGAATCAGCTGGTAGGCAGACGCCCGCGACGGAGGTTTGACGCCGAAACAACTACCTTAATACCCAATTGAAATCAGCGTGTTATTGACGCTGATTTCATCTTGCCATTCGTCGTTCATTTTCTTGACGCACCGCCATCAGTCTTCTTGACTACACCGTACTACCCCCGGAAATACAGTCAGGGGCAGGCCTCTGGAACCCGCCGAGACGGGCCGCCAGAGGTTTGCCCCAATCCATTCGGTCGCCCCTCATTCGGGGTAGGAGAGACGCCAAAAAAGCGAGAAACGCATGCGATTGCAAGGCAGGCCCCCATGAAAACTTCCCTCCGCCCGCAAGAATTCACCACCACGTTCCAGACCGTCTCGACGTCGTTGCTGCTGCTTTCATCCATGGAGGTACAGGCCTGGCCTGCCGAGGAGACGACGCAGCCTTGGTATGGCCGAGCAGCGTCTACCCACCTCGATACTGCAAACTTTGCAAGCGAGCCGACTTCCGGCAAGAGCCCCGCCCTGTTCACTTTACGAAACGACAGCGGCCATACCCAGCGCATGGGGCTGATCAGCGGACAAAACCAGATCATTTCAACCGGCGGTGGCCTGCTGGTGATGCCCGCACTGGCCGAACCGGGCACAGATGCCCTCAACCTGAAAGGCTCGAGCCTCGGCGCCTATTGGAGCCTGACCGGCCCGGCGGGCTGGCACGTCGACCTGAGCGCCAGCGGCGGCCGGGTCAACGGCTACAGCCGCACCGAACAAGGCCAGCGCCAGGCCGCCGAAGGCCATGCGATGACATTGTCGGTCGAAGGCGGCTTTCCTATTGGGATCAGCACCCACTGGGTGGTCGAACCCCAGGCGCAACTGATCAACCAGCGCGTCACCCTGGACACATCGAACGCCGAAAGCGGCTCCGGCGATGAACTGAGCAGTTGGAGTGGCCGTGTTGGCGCGCGGCTGAAAGGGACCTATCAGGTCAACGGTCTCGGCGTGGAACCTTACGTTCGAACCAACCTGTGGCACACCGTCCAGAGCGCCGGTACCGTATCCCTGGATAAGGTCGACAAGATCAGCAGCAGCCGAAAATCCTCCACCGTCGAAGTCGGCCTGGGGCTGGTGGCTCGGGTCACGCCGGCGGTCAGCCTGTATGTCAGCGCCGATTACAGCAGCGACGTCGATGACAACGACCTCAACGGCATCATTACCAGCATGGGGGTGCGGATGCGTTGGTGATCTCGACGCTGTGGTCGATGATTCCGTGATCTGAGATTGCTCCCGTGCGCGCAAACAAGGGCTGCTGCGCAGCCCAGCGGGAGCAAGCTCCCTCGCCACGGTCCAAGGACAGCTCCACCCTCTGCCCCCAAGGCACTTAAAAAACACCTCCATTAAGGCGTATAACGCTAAAAGCGTTTTATCCCTGCTAACCGTCCGCCCCTGGCTCATTTCATTGATGGAGTAACGACATGACCACAGCCCCCTTCCTCGCCAACCTGTTCCCCAGTGCCACCGACATCCCCGACGCCTACCGCCTCGAAGGCCGGGTCGAGCAGCGCGAATACCTGGTCGACGGTGTATTGAAAGCCTGGCAAGGGCCGCTGGCCGTCGTCCGCAGCCCCGTCTACCTGACCGGCGAGCTGGGCGATGAGCAAGTGATCCTCGGCAGCACGCCACTGCTGGACGCCGAGACCGCCCTCACGGCCCTGGACGCCGCCGTCCGGGCTTACGATCGCGGCCAGGGCCAGTGGCCGACGATGCGCGTCGCCGAGCGTATCCGCCACGTGGAAACCTTCCTGGCGCGCATGCGCGAGCAGCGCGAGGCCGTGGTCAAGTTGCTGATGTGGGAGATCGGCAAGAACCTCAAGGATTCCCAGAAGGAATTCGACCGCACCTGCGATTACATCGTCGACACCATCAACGCCCTCAAGGAACTGGACCGTCGCTCCAGCCGTTTCGAACTGGAACAGGACACCCTCGGGCAGATCCGCCGCGTGCCCCTGGGCGTGGCGTTATGCATGGGGCCCTACAACTATCCGCTGAACGAAACCTTCACCACTCTGATTCCGGCCTTGATCATGGGCAACACCGTGGTGTTCAAGCCGGCCAAGCTCGGCGTCCTGCTGGTGCGCCCCCTGCTGGAAGCCTTCCGCGATAGCTTCCCGGCGGGCGTGATCAACGTGATCTACGGCAGCGGCCGGGAAACCGTCAGCGCGCTGATGGCCAGCGGCAAGATCGATATCTTCGCCTTCATCGGCACCAACAAGGCGGCCAGTGACCTGAAGAAACTCCACCCGCGTCCGCACCGCCTGCGTGCCGCCCTGGGGCTGGATGCGAAGAACCCGGGGCTGGTGCTGCCGGACGTGGACCTGGACAACGCGGTCAGCGAGGCGTTGACCGGCTCGCTGTCCTTCAACGGCCAGCGCTGCACGGCGCTGAAAATCCTGTTTGTCCATGAAGACGTGGCACCCGCATTCATCGAGAAATTCAACGCCAAGCTCGCCGGCCTCAAACCCGGCATGCCCTGGGAAGACGGTGTGGCGCTGACGCCATTGCCCGAAGCGGGCAAGGTCGATTACCTGCATGCGCTGGTCGCCGATGCGGTTGCCAAAGGTGCCGAAGTGAAGAATGCCCACGGTGGCGAATCGCGAAGCTCGTTTTTCTATCCGGCGGTGCTGTACCCGGTGAACACGGCGATGCGGGTCTACCACGAAGAACAGTTCGGCCCGGTCGTGCCCATCGTGCCGTACCGCGACCTCAATACCGTGGTCGATTACGTGCTGGAGTCCGATTTTGGCCAGCAGCTGAGTATCTTCGGCACCAACCCGGCACAAGTCGGCAAGCTGGTGGACACCTTCGCCAACCAGGTCGGGCGCATCAACATCAACGCCCAGTGCCAGCGTGGTCCGGACACGTTCCCGTTCAATGGCCGGAAGAACTCGGCCGAGGGCACCTTGTCCGTCCACGATGCGTTGCGCACCTTTTCCATCCGCACGCTGGTGGCGACCAAGTTCCAGGAAAACAACAAGGCGTTAATCAGCGACATCATCCGTGAGCGCGATTCCAACTTCCTGACCACGGACTACATCTTCTGACCACGCCCAAACGACGGGCTACGACAGGGCTGGACGACGCCACTTGATACCCCAGCCCTGTTGCATGCCAGCGGCCGCCAGCAGGATCGCCGCCACACCCAGCCATTGCAGCGGTTCGAGGCGATGGCCGAAGGCGAACCAGTCGACGAAGATCGCCGCGATCGGATAGATGAACGACAGCGCTCCGGTCAATGCGGTCGGCAACCGCTGAATGGCGCTGTACAGCAGCACGTACATCACGCCGGTGTGCACCATGCCCAAGGTCAACAGGCTGGCCCAGGCCTGGGCGTGTTGCGGCAACGCCGAGAAGTTCGCCCAAGGTGCCAACAGCAACACGCCGGTGCTGACCTGGATCAGCGCAATCAGATGGGGTGGCGTGCCGGTCAGGCGCTTGATGATCAAGGCCGCTATGGCGTACAGCAACGCGGCCCCCAATGCCAATGCGATGCCCAGCAGATAGTCACCGCCGCCCTGCCCCTGCTCACCATGGGCACTGACGATGGCCAGCATTCCGAGAAACGACACCACCAGCCAGAACAGTTTTTGCGCGGTGATTTTCTCCCCCAGGAACAACGCCGCCAACCCGACCAACATGAACGGCTGCACGTTGTACACCGCCGTGCCGATGGCTATCGACGCACGAGAGTAAGAGGCAAACAACAACACCCAGTTACCGACGATCGCCACACCACTGAGCACCGCCAGGAGAAAGGTGGTACGGGTGAGGATGCCGGGGCGCAACAAGCCAAAGCCGGCGCAGATCAACAACAAGGTCACGGCGCCGAACACGCAGCGCCAGAACACTACATCCAGTACAGGCAGGCCGGAAACCAGTACGAACCAACCGATGGTTCCGGAAATCAGCATGGCGGCGGTCATTTCCAGCGAACCGCGGCGTAAGGTCTTGTCCATCTTCAGGCTCCTTCAGCAAGTGGGCACAGTATGCCGAGCAGACCGGGGCCTTCTCCATGGATTGAAAAAGGCTAAACTGCTTTTCGACCTTTTTTATAAAGGCAACTTCCCGCATTTGCCTAACGGAGCTGAAAATGACCGACGACATTGACCAGATCCTCATCAGCGCCCTGATGGAAGATTCCCGACGCTCGCTCAAGGCCTTGGCCAACCTCAGCGGCCTGTCCTCCCCCAGTGTCGCCGAGCGCCTTCGCCGGCTCGAGGAACGTGGCGTGCTCAGGGGCTACACCGTCGAGGTGGACCCCAAGTGCTTTGGGTATCAACTCCAGGCCATCGTGCGTATCCGCCCGCTGCCGGGACAGTTGCAGGAAGTGGAGCGGCAGATCCAGGCCATTGCTGAATTCACCGAATGCGACAAGGTCACCGGCGACGACTGCTTCATCGCGCGCCTGCACGTGCGCTCGATGGAACAGCTCGATACCTTGCTGGACAAGCTCAATGTCCATGCCGAGACCAATACCGCCATTGTCAAGAAAACGCCGGTCAAGCGGCGGTTGCCGCCGATGGCGTGAGTGGAAACCGGCCTCGGATCGTCCGAGGCCGGAAAAGGGTGTTACTCGAGTTCCTCCAACTCCGGACTGCGTTGCACTTTGTGCACTTGTTCCTCAGGCGCGTTGCTCGCCTTGATCAACTTGAGCGTCTGGAGCTTGGCGCAGGCATTGACGCCATCTGCATAGACGCCGCTGTGGTTGCACTTCCAGTCGTAGAAGTTGGCCAGGGCTCCAGACAGTTGCAGGCTGTAGTCCGTGCTTTGGGTGCCCGGGCTGAACGGCTGACCGGCCGGAATGTTCTGGAACCATTTCATCCAGACATCGCCTCCCACAGCTGGCGGGTTGGCCTGGAACGTCGGGTTCATGATCGCCAATTGCTGGTACTCGGCGGTCATGTGGCAACTCAGGCAGGACGCCTGAGGGTTGTCCACCGGCCCATTGAGTCGTCCGTTCCAACCCAGGTGAGTCGGTGGCAGCTCTTGGGTGTTGGCGTTGATTGCGGTCTGTTTCAGGGCCGGGTTGATCTTGGTGACCACCGGTTTGGGGTTGGTATAGTCATTGCCGATTTCCTGGGGATCATTGCCCCACATGATCCCCACCGGCACCAGGTTGTTCCAGTTCGCCTTGCCGGTCATGGCGCCATTGTATTGGAACGTGCCGAACAACCAACCGGTGTCGCTCACGCGGGTGTCGCGCACGGCAATGTCCATCTGAATCAGTGCTACTTTGGTGACGGACCGGTTTGTCGAGTCGAAGGTTTCGGTGGTGTAGGCGTTCCAGAGCAATGGGTTCGCGAGGAACGGCACCGTCTTGACGTCTATATCGGCAAACAGCGCCTTGCAGACCACCGTGCCGTTGGCAAAGCTCTTGGGTTTCGAGGTTTGGCTTGGGTCTGGATTATCCGGGTCTTTCCAGACCTGGCCGATGGTGTAGGCCCCTATGTCGTTGTAGATACCCACCGCGTAGGTCTGCCCGCTGCCGGTCTGCGCACTTGCCAGTTGCCCGGGCTGAATCGGTGCCTCCTTGGTCAGCCCGCTGATGCCTTCACGACCGTTGGGGCCGTAATGTTGCCAAGGCATGTGATACCACCGGCGAATCTTGTTCTTTTGTACTTTCCAGCCGATTTCAGTATTGCCTTCCAAGCAATACTTTTTCACTTCCTCCATGTACGGGCGCCAGGTTTCAAAGTCATTGGAGAATGACTTGGGTAAATGTTGGAAGAATCCCGGTATCGAGGATGCGCCCGGGGCCACCGTCGGATAATCCTGGCTGAGCTGGAACGGCGCTCCGGAGTATTCACTCTTGGGCGGGGCGTAACCGAAATCGGGGAAAACTCCGGCATGGACGCTAGCGGTGGACAATGCCCCCGTCAGGGCCAGCCACGCAATAATCTTTCCTTGAGGCTGCTTCATCGATATCTCCTTATAGAGAGACGCCTGCCGTCCCATCGAATTGCTGAGCGATGCGCAGGGTCTCCTTCTGTTATCAGGCTTCGGCACAATGCCCAAGCTTGTTCACGGTCCACGGTGGCGTTCAGTGAAGTGATACACCTCCTTTGCACCCAATAAGTGGGCACGCTCAAACCTGGCTCTGCTAGCCGAATGCGAACGCTATCGAGGGAATGTGGCGAAGACTTCGCGCGGTGATCGATCGATCAGCCGCATGCCGACCTTGGCAGTGCAATCCCTTGTCATAGGTGTAGATCATTTATGCAAAGGTGCCATCAGTTTTGGGCTTTTTGTTGGCGATTGGCCACGATGCTGAAACCCGGGAGAGCGGGCTTGCTCGCGAAGGCGGAGGGATAGTTTGCTGTGATGCTGTATGTGCCGACCTCATCGCGAGCAAGCTCGCTCCCCACAGGAGATCTGGGTGTTCATGAGTTTTGTGTTTACTGCGGCCTAGTGTAGGAGCGAGCTTGCTCACGATAGCGGTAGCTCAGCCACATAGATGCCGGCATGTGCCCTACTCGCCCTTGCTTTGCTTTGCTTTGCTTTGCTTTGCTTTGCTTTGGATCTTGATCTCGGGCGCCCCGTTAAACCACGCTGGCCGAACGCAGGCACTGCGCAGTGCCGGAGTGAGGGCACACCGAGCCTAAGCGAGGTGCCGAGTGGTGGGGACCCTAAGTAGCCGTGACCGAAGAAACGGATATACACACCCCTCCACGCCATCCAAAAAACATCCAAAAAAAACGGCGCTTTTCATCTCTGAAAAACGCCGCTTCTTTAATGTGAACAGCATCACGCCGAAGCGGACCTTTCACTCATCAAAAATGCAATCAGTCGTCACGCCCCATCAGGCCAAACAGCTGCAGCAAGCTGACGAACAGGTTGTAGATCGATACATACAGGCTGACAGTCGCCATGATGTAGTTACGCTCACCGCCATGAATGATGGCGCTGGTCTGATACAGGATGCAGACCGACGAAAACAGCACGAAGCCGGCGCTGATCGCCAGTTGCAGGCCGCTGATCTGGAAGAAGAAGCTGGCCAGCACCGCGCCCAGCAGGACGAAGAAACCTGCGGTGATGAAACCGCCGAGGAAGCTCATGTCCTTGCGGGAAATCAGCACGTAGGCCGACAGGCCACCAAATACCAGGGCGGTCATTGCAAAGGCCGAGCTGACCACTTCGGCGCCGCCCTGCATTTGCAGGTAGCGATTGAGGATCGGGCCGAGCAGGAAGCCCATGAAACCGGTCAGGGCGAAAGCCGACACCAGGCCCCATGCCGAGTCACGGAGTTTGTTGGTAAGGAAGAAAAGGCCATAGAACCCGATCAGCACGACGAAGATGTTCGGGTAACCCACCCGCATCTGTTGTGCGACGTAGGCCATCACACCGCTGAAAGCGAGTGTGAGTGCCAGCAGGCCGTAAGTGTTGCGCAGGACGCGGCTAACCTCTAGCTGCTCAGCCTGCACGCTGTTGTTCACTGCGTAATCCTGTTCGCGCATGGCGACACTCCTCCGGTTTTGAAACATTCAGTGGCAAGGATCATAACAGACGCTCTGTAACAAGCTACGTAGAGAGTTTGACAGTGTGTTTCATTCGGGTATTATGGCGCCCGCAACGCAATACGGAGGTGTGGCCGAGTGGTTTAAGGCAACGGTCTTGAAAACCGTCGACTGTAACAGGTCCATGAGTTCGAATCCCATCGCCTCCGCCATCTTTTAACGTTAAAGCCCTGATTATTCAGGGCTTTTTCGTGTCTGGCATTCAGAATGCCGGTTGCTGCTTCAACATTGGACACAACTATGGCAAACCCTCCCCAGCCACTCAAGGAAAGAAAAGTGACCAGTAAAACCATCGGTTCCATCGTTGCTGCAATCGCGGGCATCCTCTTGTTATGCGTATTCTTTGGCAGTTGGTACACGGTCGACGAAACCGAGCGCGGCGTGCTGCTGCGCAACGGGGCGCTGGTCGGGGTGGTTGAACCAGGGCTGTCCTTCAAGATGCCGTTCATCGAGTCGGTACGCCTGATCAGCGTCCAGAGCCAAGTGACGGCTTATGAAGACCTCCAGGCCTACAGTAAGGACCAACAGTCCGCCGAGCTCAAGGTGTCCGTGTCCTGGCACATCGCGCCTTCCGATGTCGCGAAGGTCTATACCCAGTTCAAGGACCTTGAAGGCATCCGCGACCGGATGATCAGCCGCCAGGTGCCGACCCAGGTGGAAAACGTCTTTGGCAAGTTCAACGCCGTGGCTGCCGTGCAGAACCGCGTCCAACTGGTCAACGATATTTCCACGGCCATCAAGGCCACCATTACCGGCCCAGTGATCATCGACAGCGTCCAGGTCGAGAACATCGACTTCAGTGACGCCTACGAGAAGGCCATCGAAGCGCGCATGGCCGCGGAAGTCCAAGTCAAGACCCGCGAACAACAGCTCGCCACCGAGCAGGTCCAGGCGCAGATCCGGGTAACCCAGGCCCAGGCGGAAGCTGACTCGCAAGTGGCCCAGGCCAAGGCAGACGCGCTGGCGACCGAACTGCGCGGCAAAGCCGAAGCCGAGGCCATCAAGGCCCGGGCCCAGGCCCTGGCCAGCAACCAGAACCTGGTGGAGCTGACCAAGGCCGAGCGCTGGAATGGCGTGCTGCCAACCACCGTGCTGCCGAACAGCGCCCTGCCCTTCATCGACATCAAGTAACGCCATCGGCGCGGCCTGCCTGGCCGCGCCTGCTCCATCCCGGGAGGGCCCCCAACGGACATCATCCCGCTCGTTAGCGCTACACTCGGCAATGAACCCGACGTTCATCGTTAGCAGGGAGCTCAACGTGCATCCAGGCAAAAGCAGACCGACACGACCCACCGTACGACGATTACCTCGCCTCCCCTTCGGCTCAAGTCTTGAGCATCTCCCGCCTCGGGAATTCACCTACGCATTGATCAGCACCCCGCATAGGAGAACAGCGTGACCACGCTTATAAAAAAATATAAATGGCCCGCCCTGTTGGCCGTCGCGCTTATTGTGTTTTCTGCGCTGATATTCTTTCTGATCAAGTCATACACCTACGACTCATCGACCTACTTCGAATCCCGCGACTTCATTCGCCAACTCAAACAATCCGATGCGAACTGGAACAGCAAGATCCTCAGAAAAAAGATCGGCATCAACAACAACCTCTCCCTGGCCCCGCCACCGGAGGCCGACAGTCGCTGGCAGCAATTGGAGCAGCTCAACAACACCGGCCCCTTGGCGACTCTTTGGGTGTCCCGCCGCCAGGGCTATGTGGAAGCCGTCAAGAACAAATCCTTGCTGGTGGAGCAATTCGAACGACACAACGCCCATCTACGCATCTCCCTGGATGCGCTGCCGCAGGTTGAAGACCAGATACAAACGCGGCTCAAGGACATGAATATCGAAAGCCCGCTGGAACGCATGACCGTGGCGTCCAATGTGCTTGAGTTGACCCTGACAACATTGGAGTTCGCGCTTTATGTCACGACGGACAAAGCCAGGGAGTTGCAAGGCAAGTTAACTGAGCTGGAGCCTTACATCGAACGATTGCCCGCGACTGACCAGGCGCCCTTCAAAACCCTGACCCAGCACGTCAGGACCATCGTCTACGAACAACCGGTCGTCAATGACCTGCTTGACCGCATCAGCGTCATTCCGGTTGCCCAGGAACTGGACAGCATCAATGAATTGTTGAACGAGACACAGCGCAGGACCGCCGCAACTGACCGTCAGTACCACATCTACCTGGCCGTGTGCGCCAGCCTGATGGCGCTGTTGATGATCTACCTGGCGGTGCGGTTGGTTCGCAGCTACGCCGTGATCAACCAGATCAACCAGGCGCTGCAATCGTCCAACGAACGCCTGGAAGAGCGCGTGCAGGAGCGCACCCGTGAGCTGATGGAAGCCGAACGCGAACTGGTGGAGGCGGCCCGGATGGCGGGCATGGCCGAAATCGCGACGAACGTGCTGCACAACGTTGGCAATGTGCTCAACAGCGTCAATATTTCAGCCGAGGTGGTAACCCGCAAGTTGAGGCACAGCAAGACGCTCGGACTCACGAAAGCGGTCAACATGATGAATGAACATGCCGAGGACCTTGGCCACTTCATTAGCCACGATGAAAAAGGCCGCTTGCTGCCACGCTATTTCAACGAGTTGGTCGACTCCATCGCCGCTGAACAGACGCTGCTGATCGATGAATTGGCGCAGTTGACCAAGAGCATCGATCACATCAAGGAAATCGTCACGACCCAACAAACCTATGCGGGCGCCGCCAGGCTGATCGAACCGCTCAAGGTCAGTGACCTGTTCGAAGACGCGCTGCGAATGAATTCGGGCGCTCTCAGCCGACACCACGTCACCGTCATCAAGGATTACCAGGATGTACCCATGATCATGGGCGACAAGCACAGGCTGTTGCTGGTCCTGATCAATCTGATCAGCAATGCCAAGTTTGCGATGTCGCACACCGAGGGACATCCACGTGAAATGACCTTGGGAATCCGCATTCTCGACGAAACGACGCTTTGCCTGAGCGTCAAGGACCGTGGCGAAGGCATTTGCGCGGAGAACCTGGCGCGCATCTTCAATCACGGTTTTACGACACGCAAGGACGGCCATGGGTTTGGCCTGCACAGCTGCGCCCTGGCGGCGGTAGAAATGAATGGCCGCCTGCACGTCCACAGCGATGGACCGGGGCAAGGTGCGCTGTTTACCTTGGAGATCCCGTTGGAGTTGGCGCGTACCTGACTGTGTCGGAGAAGAACGCGTCCCCTGTGGCGAGGGAGCTTGCTCCCGCTGGGCTGCGTAGCGGCCCCTTTTGTGAGCGCTTCGCACTCAAGCGGGAGCAAGCTCCCTCGCCACGGGTTTGTCGCCTGAACAGTATTGGTGAGCATCCACCTATTTAGTGTTTACAGGCCGGCCGCTACGGCTTCTCCGAGTCGGCAACGCGGCGGCGTAGGCCAGCGCTTCCTCGCGGGAAACGAAGGAGCCCAACCGGTCAGCCTGGGTGCAGACCGTCCACGGACCGCTGTTTACGCTGAGCACGTCATAACCATTGATGTGCATTTTCGTCATCATCGCAGTACTCATAGTCACCTCCGACTTCAACCAAGGGTGCATCGCCTACCATACACGCTGATTGTCCATGGGTAGCGACCGGACGTCGGTAGCGACCTCAGTGGGCGTCGGAATCCCACAACCAGTCCCACAGCCCCGGCAAACGTACGGGCTCAGAGCTGTGATCGACCGTCCGAGCCAGCGCCGCTCGCTCCAGCGCCTGGCGATCATCATAGAATGGCCTGGCGGCGGTCCTCATGCCGGTCGCGTTGGCGCTGTCGAGCAGTATTTGCAGGTATTCGCGGGCATGCCGGGCGGTATAACGATTGATGTCGTGAAACGTCACCACCACCGGGATCACCCCGTCCACCGCTGGCAGTTGCCCGGCCGCGATGCGCTCGCGCACCTCAGAGAGTTGTCGGACCAGGTTGATGCGCCGCCGGGGGCTCATCGTGATACCCCAGACCTTGCCATCATTTGCGCTCAGGTCGGTCAGCAGAATGTGCAGGCCATGTGCTCGATAAGCTGCCGCAGTGCGCCTGTCGAAGCTCCAGAACGGCGGCCTGACCAGGGACGGCGCCGCGCCGGTCATGGCGGCAATATCATCGCCACCGTGGGTGAGCGATTGCTCCAGCTCATCAGGGCTCAGGAACCGGTGATTGGTGTGCCAGTAGGTGGCCGTATGAAAGGCCAACACATGGCCCTCCTCCTGCTGCCGACGCATTATCGAGCGGCCAATATCGCTGCCACCGGCGCGTGGCGAGCGAGTCTGCAGGAAAAACACTGCCTTGATGCCGGGCTGTACCGGGTTGTCCGCCAGGGCGTCCAGCACCGCCAGGCTAGGGTTCCAGAAAGACGATGCGCTGGGCCCATCATCGAATGTCAGCAGGAAACGGATCGGGGGTTGTTCACGCAAGCGTTGCTCGGTTTGCGGCGTCAGTTCGATGGGGGCGCCAATGCAGCCCGACAAACCGATGGCGAGGGCTGCGATGAACAGCACCCTGGCGATGTTTTTCATGTTTTGCCTTTAATTGATGCCGCGTTGCCTCGCCTTTGATCCCTGGCCGACGGTGTTGAAGCCCACCTTGGAGAAGGGTAACCGGGTTTGGTTCCTTGCTGTGAACAATGGCTGCTCGCAAAGTCTGCGCTTGCCCCGCGCTTGAGCCTCGGCGGCATAAATTTGACCGTCTGGAAATTCGATGGAATTTTCCGAATGCCTTTGTATCCATCCGTATAGGACTAATTAGGGAGGATTTATGGGCGGGCCATCGCTTTACATCATTGACTACATGCTTCATGGCGAACCCAAGTCATTCATTATTCGTGCAGAAGTGATGAATAACTCCGAGGCTTGGCATTGGGCCAGCTGCGATGCGGGGGTCGGACGCATACCGAAATTCGGCAGGGAGAAGGTCAAGCGGGTTTCCAAGCCCCTTGCGGAAAAATACGGCATTACCGACGTGCGCTGGCGGGCAAGCGTCGCGCCGGCCTGGGTCAAGGAATCCGGCTGAAATATCACGTACCGTTTCCGGCCCACCGGTTGTCCGACCGGGCGCCGGTTTCTTCGACAGATCCGAAATAACTCAACTACGCTTAAACCACAGCAAGACCCGCCCCTGGCGGGTCCTTGTGCTGCCTCATCAACCCTGAATGGAGGTGTGACATGTCCGAAAAAGAGTCCATCACCACCCTGCTCACCTTGCTGGAATCGCGTCAGGCCAGGCTCACGGCAGCCTGCAAGGAAATCGCCGACTGGGTCGACCACCAAGGCGGGCACCCCACCGCCGTGCGCATTCGAGACCGGCTCAACGACATCGACAAGGACGCGCCGTCGATCCAGAGCGCACTGACCTCGCTCAAGCCCACTGAACCGCCACTGCCCAAGTTCCGCTGACGCGCCAAGCCAGCGATGTTTCCCCCTGAGTTCTACCGGTTGGAAAACTGATGGAACGCGGGCTTTTTTTGCGCCTCGAAATGGATAGGCACCGGTGCAAAAGCCGCAAAGGGAGAATCACATGAATGCCAGAATCCTGCTATTGATCGCTTGTGCGAGCCCCACCGCCGTCATGGCCCAAGGCTGCGACGTCATCACCCGATCCCAGAGCCAGTCGGTTCCGGTGATCGAAAGCCGTAGCTGCTACGAATACAAAGGCGTCCCCGCCGAAACCCTGGACTGGTCTTGCAGCAATGAAAGCAAGGGAACGATCAGTACCCAGAAGCGCAAAGTCGAGCGTTGTGGCGAGGGATATGTGGCGACATGCCAAGCCAGGCTGACCCAGGAAGCGTTGGCCAACCCGCGCTCAACCAGTAAAGACAAGAGCGGTGGATCGGCCAACCTTCCCGACAACGCCAAAGTGACGTGGTACTACTATGGGGTCGAGCAGTTGCAGCAGGCTCAGCAAGACTGCGAAACCACCGGCGGCGAGTGGAAGAACCAGTGACGGGCCGGCCACGCAGCGCAGTGTTCTCGCTAGCCCTTGCTGTGCTCCGGTGACGACGGTGGCTCCTTGATGCCACGCGGCCCGGCCACGCCCCAGATGACAAGGCCCAACACCGGCAGGATGATCAGCAGCAGCGCCCAACCAGCCTTGGTTCCGGCCGACTTGTCGCTTCGAAACACGCTGATGATCGCCCATAGGTCCACGAGCAGCAGAAGCACCGCGACAGCGATCCAGAAGTAACTGGCTAATTCAGACATGGCTCAATCCTCTTGGCGGTTTAAGGATTAGGCACAGCCGTTCAAGCGCCGTTCAAAGAATTTGCGCCCAGGGCGGGCGTGGCACCTATTCCCGCCCATTCAGATAAGCGACCCATTGCTCATAGGCTTCATGTTGACGCTGGACCGCCTCATCCCAGGTCGATCCGCTCATTTGATGGACACATATGAGCTTCATCATTTCCGCTGTCGCCGTATCGAGCTCCACCAAGAGCTCATGGGATTTGATCTTGAAGTCTTCAACGGTGGTCATCTGTCTGTCCTTCCCCTGCCGGGGCCAGCCATTGCACCCAACATGGATTCATTTTTTTGCAGCTGATTCAATTTGAGGCGATAACCGGTCAAAAGCCTGGCGCTGGCGGTCGAGCAGACCGATCAGAAGGATGACAGCGCAAATGAACTCAGTCTTTCCCGCCCCGCCACGGTCGTACTGATAAGACTCGGAAAAAATCCTATTTGAACGAGCAAGTAATGCCAGGCTCAAATATTGCAGATATATTTCAGTTTAATGACAGTCACGGATCGAGTACCGCCATGAAAATTCGAGCGACCGTCATCTGCGAGGACAATCGCCACATTTTGCTGGTTCGCAAAGCCAACAGCCGCTGGGCACTGCCAGGCGGTGCCGTCGAACGCGGCGAAACCCATGCTGGGGCTGCGATCCGGGAACTGGCCGAGGAAACCGGCCTGGACGTGGAGAACCTGCTCTACCTGATGCGAATCAATGACGGGCAAACCGAGCATCATGTATTCGAAGCATCGGTCAGCGACTTGACGGCGGCCAGGCCACAGAATGAAATCAGCGATTGCCTCTGGCACCCGCTGGATGCCATTGCCCAACTGCAAATGAAAAAAGGCACGCGGGATATTCTTGAGGCGTTTCGCCGACGATTGTGAGCTGGCACCCATGTTTTATACCTGACAGGCTGCATGAGAATACTCACACAACCTATTGTTTAGGCTGATAAATATCAGATTTGGTATGCTGGATTCACTGCTTGTGCCAAGCGGTACTGATGGGATTGAGCACCGTGTTCTTTTCCTGCGTATATGTCCCGTTCTGCTGCGCTATGGCCTCGCCAGTGTCGACAATCGCGTTCTGGATAAACACGTTCTGCCCATCACCTCGAATGAAGGTGAGCTGGTGAAACGCAGTTTTATTTCCCCAGTCCGGGGAAGGCAGCGAGATAAACTTCACCGTGTAGGTCTCGTCAGTGTGTTGACCCTGCAAGACGTAGACGCCGTAGTGGTTCTCTCCCTGGGAGATGATTTTGTACAAACCGTTGCTGTAGTAATAAATTTCCGCATCGGGAAACGGCTTCTTGTCGTACATTTTCCGATAGTGCAGCACTTGCTTGACGGTCGGCTCGCCAAAGTTAACGGCAAGGGTTTTCCCATCGGCGGACGTTGTCTCCCCAGCGTATGCGGCGCCGCTGCTCATCAAGGCCAACAGGCTCATCGTTGCGATTGTTTTCACTTGATACCTCTCCATGGTCAAAGGATTAGCGCACCGGGCTGGCCTGGACGGAAGATACCGCCTGGCCACACCTTGCTAATCTCAACGCCGAGTGTAGAGGTTTACCCACGAAAATACCCGGAGGCTGGGCTCCGTTTCTTCGGCAGTTTTCAGCAGCAGAAACAAACAAGGGTTTGCATCAGCTTTCGCCCGCAAACCCTTGATTTTAGATGGTGCCCGAAGCCGGAATCGAACCGGCACGCCCTTACGAGCGGGGGATTTTAAGTCCCATGCGTCTACCAGTTTCGCCATTCGGGCGGTAGCGCGGTTAGCCTTGGGGCATCGGCAGAATCCGATGGCCTGGCTGGTGCAGCAAGAGGGGGAATATATACATCCCTCCTCTTTGAAGCAAGGCAGCTTATGCCCTTTTCAAGACAAAACCTTTCAATGCTTCGAAAATAAAAAAGCTCTGTAAATCATAGATCTACAGAGCTTTTTAATAGTGGAGGCCGAAGTCGGAATCGAACCGGCGTAGGTGGATTTGCAATCCACTGCATAACCATTTTGCTATTCGGCCTCAAGACGCTTGATGCGATGTCGCAACATCAACCGCGGTACAAACCTGGTCAGGAAACAGGGCACTTACTCAGCGCTATCTCCTTGAAAACATTGAGATTTTTTACGTCCCAGTGCGTTCGATGGGCGCAATTATGTACTCATTTGCCTAGGCTGACAACCCCTTGATTTCAAAAAAAAATCGTCGAACGGTCGGCCTGCCCTTCCCTGGCCAAACCTGCTGGCGAATCCCGGACTGCCCTGGCGAACGCTTGAACCGTAGCGCCAGGATTCGCCTCATCGGAAAGCCCGTACGTTGATGGAACAACCGCGCCTCCCCTCGGTTCATTCCTTATGTCGCCCCTGGAGAACGAGGAAACCATCATGTCTGAACGACCCCAACTGGTTGCGAGCCGGGCTACGGTGCCGACCCCGTCGCACCCTAATCTCGGCACGCCGGAACGTGCCGTATCGCTACTGGCGGGCACCTTGTTGATCGCTAACGGCCTACGCCAAGGCGGGCTCCAGGGCTGGCCACAGGTGCTGCTCGGCGCCTGTGCCGCCTGGCGCGGCTATTCAGGCACATGCAGGATCAAGCACGCGCTGGCCCATAGTCCGTTCGAACAAGCCTTTGAACAGGATCGGGACTGGAGCGGCAGCAAAGTCATTTCTCGCAGCATTACCGTGGGCAAACCCAGGGAAGAAGTCTTCGCGTTCTGTCGCAACCCGGGCAACCTGGGTGCGCTGGTGCCCTGGGTCGATGCCATCGAACAAACCGGTGAAGGCACTTACCGCTGGATCGCCCACGGCCCGATGGACAAGACCTTGCACTGTGACATCCAACAGGACGAGCCCAAGGACGGCCGCAAGCTGCACTGGACTGCCGGCCCGGAGACACGATTCAAGCATGACATCCAGATGCACTTCAGCGACGCGCCGGCCGGCCGTGGCACGCAGTTGAAGGTCATCGTCGCCTGCCAGGCGCCCCTCGGTGCCGCCGGTTATGCCTTGGCCGCGGCGATTTCCAAGTTCTCGGACAAAGCCTTGCTGCACCTGCTGCGCAGCATCAAGCAACAACTGGAAACCGGCGAGGTGAGCACCAATCGCATGCACGCCGCCGGCACGAAGGACTTCCTGTTCGTTCATCCGGCCACAGAAGCCCCTCACACATCCGCCCACACGCCTTCGACTGGAGGTAACGCCTGATGCGCGCATTGACTTGGCAAGGCCCGAACAAGCTACAAGTTGAAACCGTCGATGATCCGTCCATCCTCAATCCCCGCGACGCGATCGTGCGGGTGCAGATGTCGTCGGTGTGCGGGTCAGACCTGCATTTGCTGGGCGGCTATGTGCCGACCATGCAGGCCGGCGACATCATTGGCCATGAGTTCATGGGTGAAGTCGTGGAGATCGGCTCGGCCGTCAGGTCTTTCGGCAAAGGCGACCGGGTTGTCACCGTTTCGATCATCGGTTGCGGAGAATGCGAACATTGCAGGCGCTCGGATTTTTCCTGCTGCGACAACTCCAACCCCAATCCCAGCGCAACGGACATCGCCTACGGCCAACCGGCGTGCGGCATCATCGGCTACAGCCATGCGTTTGGCGGTTATGCCGGCAGCCACGCAACCTATATCCGCGTGCCGTTCGCCGACGTCAACCTGTTCAAGGTCCCCGAGGGCATCACTGACGAACAGGCGGTATTCGTCTCCGACGCGGTGCCCACTGGTTATTTCGCCGCCGATAACGCCGACATCCAACGGGGCGATACCGTGGCGGTATGGGGTTGCGGCGGGGTCGGGTTGATGGCGATTGCCAGTGCCTATCTGCTGGGGGCCGAACGGGTGATTGCCATCGACCGCCTGCCTGATCGCTTGCAATTGGCGGAAGAAAAGGCCGGTGCCATCGCCCTTAACTATGAAACCACTGACGTGCATGCCGCCTTGCTGGAACTGACCGGTGGCCGGGGCCCGGATCGCTGCATCGACTGCGTGGGCATGGAGGCCCATGGCACAGAGATCGACTATTTCTACGACAAGACCAAGCAAATGATGCGTCTGCACACCGAACGCGGGACGGTGCTGCGCCAGTCGATCCGCGCCTGTCGCAAAGGCGGCACCGTGTCGGTGGTCGGTGTGTATGGCGGCCTGCTGGACAAATTCCCCATGGGCGCCATCGTCAATAAATCCCTGACCCTGCGCTCCGGCCAACAGCCTGGACAGCGTTACGTGGGGCGGTTGTTCGAGCACATCCAGAAAGGTGAGCTGGACCCGTCCTATCTGCTGACCCATCCGATGGGACTGGAGCAGTCGGTGGAAGGTTATGCAATGTTCAAGGAGAAGACGCAGAACTGTTTACGAGCGGTGTTTCGGCCGGAGTGACGATCGAACCTGTGGCGAGGGCTGCGAAGCAGCCCTGAAGCAAGCGACTCGGTGTGGGTGCACTGAATGGAATTTTGGGGTTGCTACGCAACCCAGCGGGAGCAAGCTCCCTCGCCACGGGAATGTCACAGGCCTTAGGCAGTCGCAGCCCTGCACCATTATGGGTAACATACCGGCCTTCCCGCAGCCCTTCTGCGTCCTGCCAAAATAAGCCCATTCCATGCCTTTCGAACTCAGCGTTGACCTCACTACCCTCGCTATCCTCGCCGTTGTCGCCTTCATTGCCGGTTTTATCGATGCCATTGCCGGGGGCGGTGGGCTATTGACCACGCCAGCGCTGCTGACTGCGGGTTTGCCACCGCACCTGGTCCTGGGGACCAACAAACTCAGTTCGACCTTTGGCTCGGCGACGGCCAGCTTCACGTTCTACAAGCGCAAGTTGTTCCACCCAAGGCAATGGACCCATGCCCTCGTCGGCACACTGGTCGGCGCCTTGGTCGGCGCCATCGTCGCCCACTACCTGCCAGCCGAGTGGCTGAACAAGATGTTGCCGGTGATCGTCTTCGCCTGCGGCCTGTACCTGTTGTTTGGCGGCACGCCCAAGGCGCCGCTGGACAGCGATGCGCCGATCAAGAAGACGTGGCAGTCATCCCAGGGTTTCAGCCTGGGTTTCTATGACGGCGTGGCCGGGCCGGGTACCGGTGCGTTCTGGACCGTCAGCAGCCTGCTGCTCTACCCCATCGACCTGGTCAAGGCCAGTGGCGTGGCCCGCAGCATGAACTTTGTCAGCAACATCGCGGCGCTGTCGGTGTTCATTTTTTCCGGGCAGGTAGACTGGATCATCGGCCTGAGCATGGGCCTTTCGGTCATGGTCGGCGCGTTCTTCGGCGCTCGCACCGCCATCAGCGGCGGCGCGAAGTTCATCCGACCAGTGTTCATCACCGTGGTGCTGGGCTTGACCGTGCGCCTAGCCTGGCAGCACTGGTTCAGCGTGGCCTAAGCGCCGCGCCACATACAGGTCGATCAGGTAGCGGGCGATCGAGCGCGAGGCCGGCAACGGTGGCAGGTCGTGGACGTTGAACCATTGGGCGTCCTCGATCTCATCTTCCTGGGGCACGATGTCGCCGCTGGCATATTCAGCGTGGAAACCGAGCATCATCGAATGGGGAAACGGCCAGCACTGGCTGCCCATGTACTGGATGTTCTTCACCTCGATACTGACTTCTTCACGCACCTCGCGGACCAGGCAGTCCTCGGCCGACTCGCCGGGCTCGGCAAACCCCGCCAGGGTACTGTAGACACCCGTGACAAAACGCGGCGAACGGGCCAGCAGGACTTCATCGCCGCGGGTAATCAACACGATCATGCTCGGTGAAATCCGCGGATAGTGACGCAGGTCGCAGGCATCGCAATACATCGCCCGCTCAAGTGGAATCTGGCTCATGCGCTTGCCGCAACTGCCACAGAAGCGATGTTCCCGGGCCCAGGTGCCGATCTGCGCCGCATAGCCCAACACCTTGTACAGCGTGTGGTCGTCCTCGAGCATGAACGCTCGCAGGCCTTTCCAGTTGCAGCCGAGGATGTCCAGCGGGCTGTGCAACTCCAACAGGTAAACCGGCTCGCCATCCAGGTGACCGATACCGTGTTCGGCGAGGATCGACAGGTCCTGGCGCTTGAGCCATTCGCGGGGAAACAGCGCGCCGTTGTCATCGAACAGAAAACCTTCAGGGCTACGAGCCACGGCCCAGCCGCCGGGAACGTCGGTGTCGAGTACTGCGGTGGTCCAGCGTGAAATCATGGTCAGTCAATCCAGAAATTCGGGTTTCTGTTTGCTCATATGGGCGGCCATGGCCACGCGCAGGTCGGTCGATTGCAACATGGCGGCGTTCCAGGTGGCGACGTATTCCAGGCCGTCATCGATGCTGTGGTCGCGCATGTAGCTGATCATTGCCTTGGTGCCGGTCACGGCAATCGGCGACTTGGCGGCGATGTCCCGGGCAATGCCCATCACACCGTCGAGCAGGCTGGCGGAGTCGCTGTAGACACGATTGACCAGGCCGATGCTGCGCGCTTCGTCGGCACCAAAAGTGCGCCCCGTATAAGCGAGTTCACGCAGCATGCCGTCCCCGACGATCCTCGGCAAGCGTTGCAATGTGCCAACATCGGCGGCCATGCCGATATCGATTTCCTTGATGGAGAATTGGGCGTCCTCGGCGGCATAACGCATGTCGCAAGCAGAGATCAGGTCAATGGCACCGCCCAGGCAATAGCCCTGGATGGCCGCGAGCACCGGCTTGCGGCAATTGTCCACGGCATTGAACGAGGCTTGCAGTTGCAGGATCTTGCGCCGCAGCAAACGCGCATTGCGCCCCACGTCCTTGCCCAGTTCGTTGGCCACGCCTGCCAGCATCATCAGGTCGATGCCGGAGGAAAAATGCTTGCCGGCACCGCTGAGCACCACCACCCGCGCTTCATCGGTGTCGTCGATCCATTGGAAGATCTCGATGATCTCGCGCCAGAAGGCAGCGTTCATCGCGTTGATCTTTTCTGGCCGATTGATCTGCACATGGGCGATGTTGTCTGCAAGTTCGACGTTGAACGCTTGGTATTGCGACATGGCAGTGATCCTTTACCGGCTGAAAAGAGGCCTGAACTATAACAAGCCATCGCGATGGCACGTAGGCAGTGCATCGGCCAAAAGCGGGACTGTTTGACAGCCATTAACTCTGTGGCGAGGGAGCTTGCTCCCGCTGGACTGCGTAGCAGTCCCCTACTTTATGAGCGCTGCGCACTCAAGCGGGAGCAAGCTCCCTCGCCACAAAAGCACCTTGCGGCGCTACCCAATCACTCAGGGTTTCTCCTCCGCCTGCAACTGCCCATCCCAGCCCCCGCCCAGCGCCGCAATCAATTGCACACTGGCAATCAAGCGGCTCTGTTGCAGGCTCAGCACGCTGCGTTCGTTGCTCAGCGCCGTGGCCTGGACAGTCACGACGTCGAGGTAGGCAATCAGCCCGGCCCTGTACTGGTTCTGCGTCAGGCGCAGGGATTCCCGGGCGGCGTCCAGGGCTTCCTGGCGCACGCGGGCTTCGTCTTCCAGCACCTTGAGCTGGATCATGTAGTTTTCCACCTCCCGCAGGCCGTCGAGCACGGTCTGGCGGTAGGTGGCGACGGTCTGGTCATAGGCCGCGACGGTGCGGTCGACCTCGGCCGAACGCTGGCCGCCATCGAACAGTGTCATCGCCAGCTGCGGGCCTACCGACCAGAAGCGGTTCGGCACGCTCACCCAGTTGTCATAGGTGCTGCTGCTGTAGCCGCCGCTGAGGCTCAGGGTCAGGTCCGGGTAATACGCAGCCTTGGCGACGCCGATGTTGGCGTTGGCGGCCATCACCGAGCGCTCTGCCGAGGCGATGTCTGGCCGGCGTTCGAGCAGTTGCGAGGGCAGCGCCACCGGGATTTGTGGCAGTGTCGGGATGTATTGGGTCTCGGCCAGGTTGAATTCGGCCGGTGGCAGGCCGATGAGCACGGCGATGGCATTTTCAAACTGGGCCCGTTGCCAGATCAGGTCGATCAGGTCGCCCTGGGTGGTCTTGAGCTGATTCTGCGCCTGGGCCACCGCGTCCTTGCCGGACACCCCGGCGCGGTACTGGTTTTCGGTCATTTTCAGGGAGCGCTGGTAGTTGTCGACGGTGGTCTGCAACAAGCGCTTCTGTTCGTCGATCACCCGCAACTGCAAGTAATTCTGCACCAGTTCCGATTGCTGGCTCAGGCGCATCGCCGCCAGGTCGGCGAAACTGGCTTGGGCACTCGCCTCGTCGGCTTCCAGGGTGCGGCGCAACTTGCCCCACACATCCGCCTCCCAACTGACGCCGGCCTGGGCGCTGTAGGTGTCGCGAATGCCGCTGGACGAACTGCTCAGGCTTGAACTGCTGCTACCGGTGCCCTGGCTGGAGCGCGTCTTGCCAACGGTCAGGTCCACGGTGGGGAAAAAGGCGCCACGGGCATTACGCACCAGCGCCCGGGCCTGCCGGTACTGGGCTTCGGCCTGGGCCACGGTCTGGTTGGATGCATTGAGCTTGTCCACCAGGCCATTGAGTTGCGCATCGCCGTACAGCTCCCACCAGGCGCCCCGGGCCATCGCATCGCTGGGGTTGGCCTGGCGCCAGCCCTGGGCCTCCTTGTACTGCACCGGGGCGGCGGCCGCGGGACGCTGGTAATCCGGGCCGATGGCGCAGGCGCTGAGCATCGCCACGCACAGCGCCAGGCTCAGCACCCGCGAGCCACGGGCGGTCGCCAGCACGGCGGCAAGATTGAAAGGCGAACGGTCGGTCATAGCGGAGTTTCCAGGGCAGCATCAGTGCGCACGCCACGCCAGCGGTTGAAGCGATGGCGCAGCTTGTCGAGATAAAGGTAAACCACTGGCGTGGTGTAGAGGGTCAGGACCTGGCTGAACACCAGGCCCCCGATGATGGTCAGGCCCAGCGGCTGGCGCATTTCCGAGCCTTCGGCGGCGCCGAGCAGCAGCGGCAAGGCGCCAAGGATCGCCGCCAGCGTGGTCATCAGGATCGGTCGCAACCGCAGCAGGCAAGCGCTGCGGATCGACTCCAGCGGCGTCTGCCCGGCACGTTCCAGTTGCAAGGCCAGATCGATCATCAGGATGGCATTTTTCTTCACCACGCCGATCAGCAGGAACAGCCCCAACAACGAGATCAGGCTGAACTCGCTGCCCAGCGCGTAGATCGACAGCAACGCGCCGACCCCGGCCGACGGCAAGGTGGACAGGATGGTCAGCGGATGAATGTAGCTTTCATACAGCACCCCCAGCACCAGGTACACCGCGAGCAACGCGCCCAAAATCATGAACGGCTGGCTCTTCTGGGTGGCGGCGAACGCGTCGGCGGTGCCAGCCATTTTCACGATGACATCCTCGGGCATCCCGAGCTTGGCGATCGTCCGCTCGATGGCCGCGGTGCCCTGCTCCACCGTCACGCCTTCGGCCATGTCGAAGGAGATGCCCTCGGAGGCGAACTGGCCTTCATGGCTGACCCGGTCGTCCTCCAGGCTGTTCTCGTAATGGGCAATGGCCGACAGCGGTACCCGCGCGCCATCGGCGGTGATCACCTGGACCTGTTCGAGGGTGCTCGGGTCCTGGGCATACTTGGGATTGACCTCCATCACCACCTGGTACTGGTTGAGGCTGTCGTAGATGGTGGAAATCTGTCGTTGGCTGTAGGCGTTGTTGAGCACCGCCGTGACCATGTCCATGTCGATGCCCAGGCGCTTGGCCTGGTCGCGGTCCACCACCAGCGTCACCTGCTGCGCCCCGCCACCGTCGCGGGCGTCGATGGCGGTCAGCTCCGGCAACGCCCGGAAGGCCGCCACGACCTTGGGGTACCAGGTGCGCAGCGACGCCAGGTCGGCGCTTTGCAGGATGTAGGAATATTGGGAGGTGGTCTGCTCGCGACCGCCACCGAACTGCAGGTCCTGGTCGGCCATCAACATCAATTGGGCACCGGGAACCTTGGGCATTTCCTTACGCAGGCGCTCGATGACCTTTTGCGCGGAAATATTACGTTCCTTGATCGGCTTGAGACGCACCAGCATGAACGCGTTGTTGGTGCCGTTGTTGCCGCCAATGAAGCCGGCAACGCTTTGCACGGCCTCGTCCTTGAGCACGGCGCGGCGGAAGATTTCCATCTTCGGCTGCATCACGCCGAACGACAGCCCATCGTCGCCACGGACAAAACCGATCAGTTGGCCGGTGTCCTGCTGGGGCATGAAGGTCTTCGGCACCACCACATACAACGCGACGTTCACGCCGATGGTCACCAGCAGGCTCAGCAAGGTCAGGCGTCGATGGCGCAGCACCCAATCCAGGCTGGTGGCGTAACCACGGACCATCCGTTCATTGACCCCCTGGCTCCAACGCTGCAAGCGGTTTTCCTGCCCGGGCACATGGGGCTTGAGCCAGCGGGCGCAAAGCATCGGCGTGAGGGTCAGCGAGACCACCAGCGACACCACGATGGACGCCGCCAGGGTGATGGAAAATTCACGGAACAGGCTCTCGACGATGCCGCCCATGAACAGGATCGACAGGAACACCGCCACCAGCGAGACGTTCATCGACAGCAAGGTGAAGCCCACCTCCTCCGCCCCCCGGTACGCCGCCTGCATCGGTGGCACACCTTCGTCGATGTGCCGGGAAATGTTTTCCAGCACCACGATGGCGTCGTCCACCACCAACCCGGTCGCCAGGATCAACGCCATCAGCGACAGGTTGTTCAGGGAAAACCCGTACAGGTACATCACCGCAAACGTGCCCACCAGCGACACCGGCACCGCCAGGGTCGGGATCAGCGAAGCGCGGAAGTTGCCGAGGAACAGGAACACCACCAGCACCACCAGGGCCACGGCGATCAGCAAGGTCATTTCCGCTTCATGCAGGGTGGCCTTGATCACGGGCGAGCGGTCCATCGCCAGGTTCAGCTTGACGCTGGCCGGCAGCACCGCCTGTAACGCCGGCAGTTGCGCCTTGATCTCGTTGACCGTCTCGATGATGTTGGCGCCGGCCTGGCGGTTGATCACCAGCAATACGGCGGCATCGTCGTTGAAGAAACCGCTGTTGTAACGGTCCTCGACGCTGTCGGTGACTTTCGCCACGTCCTTGAGCCGCAGCACCGAGCCATCCTGGTAACGGATCACCAGCGTTTCGTAGTCCTTGGCCTTTTCCAACTGGTCGTTGGCCTGGACTTGCCACATGCGCCGGTCGTCCTCCACCGAGCCCTTGGGCCGGCGCACGTTGCTATTGGCAATGGCGGTGCGCACATCGTCCAGGGCCACGCCGTACTGATTGAGCAACTGCGGCTCCAGTTCGATGCGCACCGCCGGCAACGAGCTGCCACCGATCTGCACCTCACCCACGCCCGACACCTGGGACAGGCTCTGGGACAGGATGGTCGACGCCAAGTCGTAGAGCTGGCCTTTTTCCAACACATCCGAGGTCAGCGACAGCACCATGATCGGCGCCTGGGACGGGTTGACCTTCTTATAGGTGGGCATGCTGCGCATGCCGCTGGGCAACAGGTTGCGCGAGGCATTGATGGCCGCCTGCACCTCCCGGGCCGCGCCGTTGATGTCGCGGTCCAGGTCGAATTGCAGGATGACCCGCGTGGAGCCCTGGCTGGAACGGCTGCTCATGGTGTTGACCCCGGCGATGGCGCCGAAGGAACGCTCCAGCGGCGTGGCCACCGTCGAAGCCATCACCTCGGGGCTGGCGCCTGGCAGGTTGGCCTGGACCACGATCACCGGGAAATCCATTTGCGGCAGGGGCGAGACCGGCAGCAGGCCGAAGCACACGCCGCCGAGCAGCATGATCGCGAAGCTCAGGAGCATGGTTGCTACCGGGCGGCGGATGAAGGGGCCGGAGAGGTTCATCGGCCACAGCCCCTTGCTTCAACGGACAGGCTTTTGTGGCGAGGGAGCTTGCTCCCGCTGGGCTGTGGGAGCAAAGCTTGCTCGCGAAACAGACGCCTCGATTCTGCGAGACCGCATTG
>NZ_JABWRA010000064.1:0-28908 GCF_014268705.1 Pseudomonas sp. SWRI179
CCCCCCCCACATACATCTCACCCACCACACCCACCGGCACCGGCTCGCGCCGGGTATCGAGCACGTACAGTTGCAGGTCGGGAATACGCTTGCCGATCGGACTGACACCCGCCAACTGCGCGTCGGCCGCTTCCAGGGGGCGATAGGTCACGTGCACCGTCGTTTCGGTGATGCCGTACATGTTCACCAGTTGTGTCCCGGCATTGGCTGCACGGCCGAACCAAGGCTTGAGCATCCCGGTTTCCAATGCTTCCCCGCCAAAGATCACCTGGCGCAGGCTGTGGCGCAGATCGCTCTCGCCTTGCGCGGCAATCAATTGGCGGAAAGCACTTGGCGTCTGGTTGAGGACAGTGACCCCGGCCTCGCACAACAGCGCATAGCACTCTTGCGGAGAACGGCTGACCAGTTGCGGCACCACCAGCAAGCGGCCGCCATGGGTCAACGCGCCCCAGATTTCCCAAACCGAGAAATCGAACGCAAAGGAATGGAACAACGCCCAGACGTCTTGCGGACCAAAATCGAACCAGGACTGGGTCGCCGAGAACAGCCGGGCGACGTTGCGGTGCTCGACCATCACGCCCTTGGGCAACCCGGTCGAACCCGAGGTGTAGATCACGTAGGCCAACTGCGAGGACGTCAGGCCCGGCACTTGCGGGTTGACGGTGGACTGGCTGCGCAACGCCGGGCTATCGAGTTCGATCACCCGTACGGACTCTTCGGCCAGCAGCCCATGGGTGGCGGCATGCACCACGATGGCCACGGGGGAACCGTCCTCGAGCATGTAGGCGATACGTTCCGCCGGAGAAGCCGGATCCAGCGGTACGTAGCCAGCGCCCGCCTTCAAGATGCCCAACAGGCCGACAATCATGTCCAGGCCACGTTCGACACAGATCGCCACCCGGTCATCCGGGTTAACGCCCAGCGACAGCAGGCGATGGGCGAGTTGGTTGGCCTGGGCGTTGAGTTCGCCGTAGGTCAGTGCCTGATCCTCGAACACCACCGCCACCGCGTCGGGTTGCGTCGCGACCTGGGCCTCGAACTGGCGATGGATCAGCGCGTCATGGGCATAGGTCGCTTCTGGCGCATTCCAGGTTTCCAACAGTTGCGTGCGTTCGGCCGCCGGCAGCACCGTGAGGTTGCGCACCGCCGTTTGCGGCGCATGTTCCAGGCTATCGACCAGGCTCTGCAGGGCCACCTGCACATAATCACAGATACGTTGCGCACCGATCCGGGACTCGACCTGCACCGTCAGGCTGAAGCCTTCACCCAGGTCATCGACGTTCAACGTCAGCGGATAGTTGGTGCGTTCCTCGCTGGACAACATTTGCATGCCGTTCCAGGCCGACAGGCCCTCATCGGTCACCTGCAACGAACTGTGGCGCAAGTTCAGCAACGCGCTGAACAGCGGTGCTGGCGAGGCCACGTCACTGCAGCGTTGGGCCAAGGCGAGGGAAGCATGCTCATGCCCCAGCAGCCCGGTCAGGCGCGCGTGGGTGGTCTTCACCGCGTCCCGCACGCTTTGCCCATTCACCGGCACGCAGATCGGCAAGGTGTTGATGAACATGCCCAAGGCCCGGTCAGCACCCTCACCGCCCTGCATCCGCCCCATCAGCACCGTACCGAAGACCACGTTTTCCTGGCCCGAAGCCACCGCCAGGACCCTGGCCCAGGCCAGATGGATCAGGCTCGCGGCACCCACGCCCAGTCGGCGGGCCTGAGCCCGTAGACGCAGGCTCAGGTCCTCATCGACCGACGCCGAGACTTCCTCGATGCCGCGCCCGTCGCCCTGGACCTGGGTCAAGCCGAATGGCAGCGTCGGCTCATCGACGTCGCCGAGCATCTCGCGGAAGAACCCTTCGTGCTCCTGCGCGCCGACACCCAGGCGCGCCTGGGCCACATAGTTGCGATACGGCACCGCGGCGCCCAACTGGTCGGCCTGCCCCAGCAAATAGGCCTGCATCTCGTGTCGTACCACCTCCAGCGCCGTATGATCGAGCGCCATGTGGTGGAACAACAGGGTGGCCACCCAACGCTGGTTGACTGCATCTTGCGCAAAGCGGATACACAGCAGCGGCGCCTGACGGATATCCAAGCGATGGTGCCGAGCGTCGAAACGCGCCTGCAGTTGGCGAGCGATGTCTCCGTCCTCAAGCCGCAGACTCACTTGCTCGATACCCAGCACGGCCTCACGCCAGACCACTTGCACCGGCGCCTCCAGTCCTTCCCAGGCCATGGACGTTCTCAGGATGTCGTGGCGGTCGATCACGCCTTGCAAGGCCTGGGTGAAATCATCGAGGCGCTCGCGACTGTCGAAAGCGAACTGCGTCTGCAGCACATAAGGATCGCCCTGTTCAGACGAGAGGTGATGGTAAAGGATGCCCTCCTGCAACGGTGCCAGCGGATAAATGTCCTGCACGTTGCGCACCCCACCCGGTACCGTCGACACGATCCGGTCGATGGTTTGCTGGTCCAGCGTGACCAATGGCAGCATGGCCGGGGTGATGTGTTCGCAGCACGAGGGAATCCGGTTCTGCGGAACACTCACCTCATTACCACCGCCGACGGCCGCCGCCAGCGCCGCCAGGGTGGGTTGACTGAACAACGCACGCACATCGGCACTCAATCCGGCCTGACGCATCCGCTCGATCAGCGTCACGGCCAACAACGAATGCCCGCCCAGTTCGAAAAAGTGGTCATGACGCCCGACGCGTTCAACCTTGAGCAGCTCAGACCAGACTTGCGCCAGAGTGGTTTCGATTTCGCCTTGCGGCGCTTCGTAGCCACGGGTGATCAGCGCGTCGAGGTCTGGTGTCGGCAGGGCCTTGCGATCAAGTTTGCCGTTCGGTGTCAGCGGCAGTGCGTCGAGGCGAACGTAGGCAGCAGGCACCATGTAGGCCGGTAACTGCGCTTGAAGGTGCGTGCGCAGGGCTTCGATGTCGACTGGTGAATTCTGGGTGAAATAGGCCACCAGGCGCTTGTCACCCGGTATGTCTTCGCGGGCCAGGACCACGGTTTCCTTGATGTTTGGCGCCTGGGCGAGCTTGGCTTCGATCTCCCCCAGTTCGATGCGGAAACCACGGATCTTCACCTGGTCATCGTTGCGGCCCAGGTATTCGATGTTGCCATCCGGCAGGTACCGGCCCAGGTCGCCAGTGCAATACATGCGGGCGTTTGGAGCCAGGCTGAACGGATCTTTCAGGAAACGCTCGGCGGTGAGGTCGTCACGATTGAGATAACCGCGAGCAACCCCAGCGCCACCGATGTAGATTTCCCCCAGTACGCCCAATGGCACCGGTTGTTTGTGTTCATCCAGCAGATAGAACTGGGTGTTGGCCACCGGTTTGCCGATGTGCGCGGCAAAGCCTTCCTCACGGGCCATCGACACCCAACTCGAATACGTCGTGGTCTCCGACGGGCCGTAGAGGTTGCACAGGCGCTTGACCTGGGTCTGTTCGAACAACGTTTCCACCAGGCTGCGCTTCAAGGCTTCACCAGCGACGTTGACCGTGTCGACGCCCTCGCCTACACCACCGGACTCCAGCAACGCCTTGAGCGCTGACGGCACAGTGTTGATCAGGGTGATATCGTGCTCGCCCTGTTGCAGTTCCAGCACATTAGTGACCACTTCGATGCTGCCGCCAGACGTCAGCGGCGCGAAACACTCGTAGACCGCCAAGTCGAAGTTCAGCGAAGTCGAGAACAGGGTTTTAGCCAAGGTCTGCGAATCGAACGAACGATGGGCCCAGGTCAGGAAGTTCACCGTATTACGGTGTTCAATCATCACGCCTTTAGGCAGGCCGGTCGAACCCGAGGTGTAGATCACGTAAGCCAGGTGCGAGGACGTCAGCTCGGTGACCTCGGGATTCTGGACGGACTCGTCCTGCCACAGCCCGCTGTCCAGATCGACCACTGGCATCGATGCGCCTGCCAGCAATTCAAGGGTCGCCGTCTGCGCCAACACCGCCGCCGGCGCACTGTCTTCGAGCATGTAGGCAATCCGATCCAGCGGGTACGCCGGATCCAGCGGCACATAACCGCCACCGGCCTTGAGAATCGCCAGCAACCCAACAACCATGTCGATACCGCGCTCGACACAGATCGCCACCCGCGAGTCCGGCTCTACGCCCTGCTTGCGCAGGTAATGGGCCAGGCGGTTGGCCCGTTCGTTCAACTCGCGGTAGCTCAGGCGTTGCTCGCCACGGATCACCGCGACGGCATCCGGCGTACGTTGCACCTGATCTTCGAACAGCCCATGGATCGTCTGTTGCCGCGGGTAATCGGCCTCGGTGGCGTTGAACGCCACCAGCAGTTGTTCGCGCTCCGCTGCCGGCACAATCGACAGCTCACGCAATGCCGAGTCAGGTGCCTGTTCCAACGCATCCGCCAGACGTTCCAACGCCGTGTGCATATAGGCACACACCCGTTGCGCGCCGACCGGTGATGTCACCAACACAGACAAGGTAAAACCTTCGCCCAAGTCATCGACGTTCAATGTCAGCGGGTAGTTGGTGCGCTCTTCGCCACCAAGCCCCTCGATACCGGACCATGCGGCTTGATACTGCGCCGATGAGTCGGCCACAACGCTATGGCGGTAGTTCAACAGCCCACTGAATAGCGGCAGGGGAGCCTCCACGCCACTGCAGCGTTGCGCCAGCACCAGCGGTGCATGTTCATGCCCCAGCAATGCGGTCAACCGTGCATGGGTTGTTTTCACTCCCGTGCGTACCGTTTGCTCACCCACATCAACGCGCAGAGGCAAGGTATTGATGAACATGCCCAGTGCCCGGTCAGCACCATCACCACCCTGCATCCGGCCCATCAGTACCGTGCCGAACACCACGTCCTGCTTGCCGGACACCTTGCCCAACACCTGCGCCCAGGCCAGGTGCACCAGGCTCGCGGCACTCACGCCGAGCTGACGCGCCAGGGCTCGCAGACGCAAGCTCAACGCCGCATCCAACGGTTGCGAGGCGTGTTCGATATCCCGTCCATCGCCCTGCACATCCTGCAAACCGAACGGCAGTGTTGGCTCATCCATGTCGCCAAGCATCTCGCGGAAAAACGCTTCGTGCGCCTGTTGGCCCGCTCCCAACCGGGCCTGGGCCACGTAGTTGCGATACGGCACCGCGGCACCCAATTGATCCGCCTCACCCAGCAGGTGTGCCTGCATTTCGTGCTGCACCACCTCCATGGCGGTGTGATCCAGCGCCATATGGTGGAACAACAGCACCGCCACCCAGCGCTGGTTGGATGCATCTTCGGCGAAGGCCAGCCGCATCATCGGCGCCTGAGTGATATCCAGGCGGTAATGCCGCGGGTCGAAACGGCTCTGCAACCAGGCGGCGACATCGCCTGCGGCGCCGTCAAGGGCGACCTCCTCCAGGTGCAGTTTCGCCTCGCGCCACACCACTTGTATCGGCGAGTCGAAGCCTTGCCACACCACGCTGGTGCGCAGGATGTCATGCCGGTCGATGACGTATTGCAAGGCGTCCACGAACGCCGTCAGCCGCTCTCGACTCTGCAACTCGAACGACGCCTGCAAGACATAGGGATCGCCCTGCCCGGCGACCAAGTGATGATAGAGAATGCCTTCCTGCAAGGGCGCCAGCGGATAGATGTCCTGCACGTTGCCAACACCGCCCGGTACCGTCGCCACGATCCGGTCAATCGCCTCCTGATCGAGATCCATCAATGGCAACATGGCCGGGGTGATCCGTGCGCAGCCCGCGACAATCAGGTTCGCCGGGACGTGCACCTCGCTCCCGCCGCCCACCGCCGCGGCCAGCGCCGCGAGGGTCGGCTGGCTGAACAGCACCCGCACATCGGCGCTCAAGCCGAGCTGACGCATCTTCTCGATCAGCTTGACCGCCAACAGCGAATGGCCGCCCAGTTCGAAGAAGTGATCGTGGCGACCGACCCGCTCCACATCGAGCAGCTCTGCCCACAGCAACGCCAGCGTCGCTTCGACTTCGCCTTGCGGGGCTTCATAGTCACGGGTAACGAGCGCATGCACATCCGGTGCAGGCAGTACCTTGCGATCCACTTTGCCGTTCGCGGTCAACGGCAATACATCAAGGTGCACATAAGCCGCCGGGACCATGTAGTCCGGCAACTGCGCTTGCAGATGCGCGCGCAGGGCCTGGATATCCTTGGCCTCGCTCTGCTCGCGCAGCGTGAAGTATGCCACCAGGGTCTTCTCGCCCGGGACGTCTTCGCGCACCAGGACCACAGCATCCTTGACGTCGTCATGCTTGGCGAGCCTGGCTTCGATTTCGCCCGGCTCGATGCGGAAACCACGGATTTTCACCTGGTCGTCGTTACGCCCCAGGTACTCGACCGTACCCTCCGGCAACCAGCGCGCCAGGTCGCCGGTGCGGTACAGCAAGGCATCCGGATCGGCACTGAACGGATCGGCGACGAACTTCTCAACGGTCAGTTCGGGGCGGTTCAGATAACCTTTTGCGATGCCATCGCCACCGATGTACAACTCGCCCGCCACGCCGATGGGCACTGGCTGCTGGTATGCATCCAATATGTAGACCCGGGTGTTGCCGAGCGGCCGACCGATCGGGATGCTGCCCGCGCCCACGGTCTTGATTTCGTGGGTGGTGGAGAACGTCGTGGCTTCCGTCGGGCCGTAGCCATTGAGCAGATGAACCGGCGCCCCTTCTTTCAGGACATGATCGATGACCGCCGGGTCGAGTACATCGCCACCTACGATCAGATAGCGCAATTCCCGGAAAACATCCGTCAGTCCCGAAGCGTATTGATGGAACAGACCGGCCGTCATCCACAACACGCTGACCGACTGCTCGGCCAATAGCGCGGCAAAACGTTCCTGGGACAGCAACACCTCCTGCTCGACCACCACCACGCAACCGCCGTTGAGCAACGGCGCCCAGACGTCCAGGGTACTGGCGTCGAAGGCCGGGTTGGAGGCGAAGGCGACCCGGTCCCGGGCGTTGAAATCGGCATAGCCGTTGTTGATCACCAACCGATTGATCGCCCGGTGTGGCACCAGCACGCCTTTCGGCGTGCCGGTGGAGCCTGAGGTGTACATGATGTAGGCCGGCATTTCGCTCGACTGTGGCAGTTGCGGGTCATGGGCTGGCAGGCTGTCGAGGGCGACCCTGTCCAAGTCCACACGCCGAGTGCCAGGCTCCAGCGTTTTGCCACCGACGGTCAGTACCACGCCCGCGCCGCTGTCGCGCACCATAAACTGCTGACGTTCCGTTGGCGCGTTGATGTCCAGTGGCACATAGACCGCCGCGCACTTGAGGACAGCCAACTGGCTGACCAGCAGGTCAAGCGAACGCTCCAACAGGATCGCCACATGCTGGCCCGGTTGTACGCCCAGTTCGATCAAATGATGAGCCAGGCGGTTCGCCCTGGCATTGAGTTCGCGGTAAGTCAGGCCTTGCCCGCCCTGTACCGCGGCCGTGGCATCTGGACGGGCGAGGACCTGCGCCTGGAACACGGCGTGAACGGTGCTATCGCGTGGATAGTCGCAAGTGGTCGTGTTGAAGCCTGTCAGCAGTTGCTGGCGCTCGGCTGACGGCAATATATCCAGACTGTACAGTGGTGATGCGTAACTGGATTCCAATGCCGTGGCAAGGCTTTGCAGCGCGGCATTCATATAGCCGCAGACCCGCCCGGCGCCAACGCCGGCGACGGCAAGAACGGTCAGGGCGAAATCTTCACCCAAATCGTCTACCGACAGCGTCAGCGGGTAATTGGTGCGCTCTTCGCTGCCCAGGGTCTCGATGCCCTGCCAAGCCGACAGGGCATCTTCCGACCCGGGCTGTTCGCTGGAGTGACGGTAGTTCAACAAGGCACTGAACAAGGGTGTGGGTGCACTGACCGCGCTGCAGCGCTGGGCCAATGCCAACGAGGCATGCTCATGCCCCAGCAATGCGGTCAATCGCCCGTGGACCGCCTTCAAGCCGGCCTTGACGTCCCGGTCATCGACAGCGACGCGCAGCGGCAAGGTGTTGATGAACATGCCCAAGGCATGGTCGGCACCTTCGCCGCCCTGCATCCGGCCCATCAGCACCGTACCGAACACCACATCGTTCTTACCCGAGACACGCCCCAACACCTGAGCCCAAGCCAAATGGTGCAAGCTGGCAGCGCCCACGCCCGACTGACGCGCCAGGCGACGCAGGCGACGGCTCAGACCGCTGTCGAGGACCAGCCTGGCTTCCTCGATATCAGCGCCATCACCCTGGACATCCTGCAAGCCGAACGGCAGCGTCGGCTCGTCGATGTCACCGAGCATTTCGCGGAAAAACGCCTCGTGCTCTTCACGGCTGACGCCCAGGCAGGCTTGGGCCACATAGTTGCGATACGGCACCGCTTCGCCCAACTGATCGGCCTGCCCCAGCAGGTTCGCCTGCATTTCGTTTCGCACCACTTCCAGCGCCGTGTGATCGAGGGCCATGTGGTGAAACAGCAACATCGCGACCCAGCGCTGGTTGGGTTTGTCCTCTGCAAATGCCAGACGGATCAGCGGCGCCTGGGTAATGTCCAGGGCATAGCGCCTGGCGTCGAAACGGCTATGTAGCTGCTGAATGATATCCCCGGCTTGCGGATCCAGGACGAGTTCCTCCAGCCCCAGCCGGGCTTCGCGCCAGACCACCTGCAGAGGCGCGTCGAGGCCTTGCCACAGCATGGCGGTACGCAGGATGTCATGGCGGTCGATGACACCTTGCAGGGCCTGGACGAAATCGTCGAGACGCTGCCTGCCCTGCAAGGCAAACCGAGCCTGCAACACATAGGGATCGCCCTGTTCGGCTGAAAGGTGGTGATAGAGGATGCCTTCCTGCGACGGTGCCAGCGGATAGATATCCTGCACATTGCGCACACCACCCGGTACCGTCAACACGATGCGGTCGATGGTGTCCTGATCAAGGATAACCAGTGGCAGCATGTCGGGCGTGATCCACGCGCAGTCGCGCGGGATCCGGTTGGCCGGCACGACGACTTCGCGCCCCCTGCCCACTGCTGCGGCCAACGCCGCGAGGGTGGGTTGGCCGAATAGTACGCGCACGTCGGCGCTCAGCCCGGCCTGGCGCATCCGCTCGATCAGGCTGACGGCCAGTAGGGAATGCCCGCCCAGTTCGAAGAAATGGTCGTGGCGACCGACTTGCTCCAGGCCCAGCAGGTCCTGCCAGATTTGCGCCAGGACGGTTTCGGTGTCGCCTTGTGGGGCTTCGTAGCCTCGGGTGATCAGCGCGTCGAGGTCTGGTGTCGGCAGGGCCTTGCGGTCGAGTTTGCCGTTCGGTGTCAGGGGCAGTGCATCCAGGCGCACGTAGGCGGCGGGCACCATATACGCTGGCAACTGCGCTTGCAGGTGCGTGCGCAGGGCTTCGATGTCGACTGGTGAGTTCTGGGTGAAATAGGCCACCAGGCGTTTGTCGCCCGGCACGTCTTCACGGGCCAGGACTACGGTTTCTTTCAGCGCTTCGTGGCGGGCAAGCTTGGCTTCGATCTCACCCAGTTCGATGCGGAAACCACGGATCTTGACTTGGTCGTCGTTGCGGCCCAGGTATTCGATGTTGCCGTCCGGCAGGTAGCGGCCCAGGTCGCCGGTGCGATACATGCGAGCGTTTGGAGCCGTGCTGAACGGATCTTTCAGGAAGCGTTCAGCCGTCAGGTCATCACGATTGAGATAACCACGAGCGACCCCAGCGCCACCGATATAGATTTCCCCCGGTACGCCCAATGGCACCGGTTGTTTATGTTCATCCAGCAGATAGAACTGCGTATTCGCCACCGGTTTGCCGATGTGCGCGGCAAACCCGTCTTCGCGGGCCATCGATACCCAGCTTGAATAGGTCGTGGTTTCCGAAGGACCGTAGAGGTTGCACAGGCGCTTGACCTGGGTCTGCTCGAACAACGCTTCCACCAGGCTGCGCTTGAGCGCTTCACCGGCGACGTTCACCGTGTCGACGCCCTCGCCCAGCCCTCCGGACTCCAACAAGGCCTTGAGCGCTGACGGCACGGTGTTGATCAGGGTGATGTCGTGTTCGCCCTGTTGCAGTTCCAGCACATTAGTGACCACGTCGATGCTGCCGCCGGAGGTCAGCGGCGCAAAGCACTCGTAGACGGCCAAGTCGAAGTTCAGCGAGGTCGAGAACAAGGTTTTCGACAATATCTTTGAGTCGAACGAACGATGGGCCCAGGTCAGGAAGTTCACCGTGTTGCGGTGTTCGATCATCACGCCTTTAGGCAGGCCAGTCGAACCCGAGGTGTAGATGACATAGGCCAGGTGCGAGGACGTCAGCTCAGCGACCTCCGGATTCCGGACGGACTCGTCCTGCCACAGCTCGCTGTCCAAATCGATCACTGGCATCGAAGCACCGGCCAACAACCCGACCGTTGCAGCCTGCGCCAACACCGCTGCTGGCGCACTGTCTTCCAACATGTAGGCAATCCGATCCAGCGGATACGCCGGGTCCAACGGCACATAACCACCACCGGCCTTGAGGATCGCCAACAGCCCCACGACCATGTCGATACCGCGCTCGACGCAGATCGCCACTCGCGAATCCGGTTGTACACCCTGCTTGCGCAGGTAATGGGCCAGGCGGTTAGCCCGCTCGTTCAACTCGCGATAAGTCAGGCGCTGCTCGCCGCGAATCACCGCCACCGCATCCGGCGTACGCTGCACCTGCGCCTCGAACAACCCATGAATCGTCTGTTCCAGCGGGTAATCCGACTGCGTGGCGTTGAACGCCACCAGTAGTTGCTCATACTCCGAAGCGGGCAGGATCGACAGCCGATGCAGCGGCGCCTCCGGCGTCTGCTCCAACATCTGGATCAGCCCCTCCAGCGTTCGCTGCACGTAACCACAAAGGCGCTGGGCGCCGATCCGCGCCGGGGTCATGACGGTGAAGCTGAATGCTTCGCCCAGGTCATCCACCGACAATGTCAACGGGTAGTTGGTCCGCTCTTCGCCACCGAGCACCTGGATACCGTTCCAGGCCGACAATGCCTCGGTCGAGGTCGTCGAGCCAATGTGGCGATAGTTGAGCAAGGCACTGAACAACGGCGTCGGCGCCTCCACGCCACTGCAGCGTTGCGCCAGCACCAACGAGGCGTGCTCGTGGCCCAGCAACTCAGTCAGCCGTGCATGGGTTGCTTTCACAGCGGCATGAACACTGGTTTGTCCCAGGCTCACTCGCAACGGCAAGGTATTGATGAACATCCCCAGCGCACGGTCGGCCCCCTCGCCGCCCTGCATCCGGCCCATGAGCACCGTGCCGAACACCACGTCTTCGCGACCGGCTACCTGACCCAGCACCTGCGCCCAGACCAGATGGTACAGGCTCGCCGCGCTCACACCGAGTTGACGCGCCTGGGCCCGCAACCGGCGACTCAGGTCCACCTCGACGTCCTGGCGGACCTCCTCGATGCCGCTACCATCGCCTTGCACATCCTGCAAGCCGAACGGCAGCGTCGGCTCGTCAATGTCGCCGAGCATGTCGCGGAAAAACTGTTCGTGAGCCTCACGACTCACCCCCAACCGGGCCTGGGCCACGTAGTTGCGGTACGGCACCGAGGCCGGCAAGCGTTGCGCCTGACCGAGCATGTGCGCCTCGATTTCGGCCGACAGCACCGCCAGCGACGTGGCATCGTCCACCAGGTGGTGGAACAGCAGGATGCCCACCCAGCGCTGGTTCACCGTGTCTTGCGTATAAGCGACCCGCATCAACGGTGCCTGACGGATGTCCAGGCGATAGTGCCGGGGGTCGAAACGCTCATGCAACTGCGTGGCAATATCGTCGACCGCCGGATCCAGCACGACCGACTCAACCGCCAACCGGGCATCACGCCAGACCACCTGAACGGGTTCGGCCAGGCCTTCCCAGAGCACGCCCGTGCGCAGAATATCGTGACGGGCGACGACAGCCTGCAACGCCTGGGTGAAATCGTCCAGACGGCTGAAGCTGTCGAAGGCGAACATCACATACTGCAGGTAGGGGTCGCCCTGGGCAGCGGCGAGGTGATGGTACAAAATCCCTTCTTGAAGAGGCGCCAGGGCGTAGATGTCCTGAACGTTCGCCGCGCCACCGGGCACTGTCGCGACAATGTGCTCAATCTCATCCTGAGACAGCTCGGCCAGCGGCAACATGCCCGGGGTAATCCGTGTGCAGCCATCCGGGATGCCATTGGCCGGTACCACGACTTCGGTGTGCCCGCCGACCGAAGCAGCCAGCGCGGCCAGCGTTGGCTGACTGAACAGCACCCGCACGTCAGCACTCAAGCCAGCGTGGCGCATGCGCTCGATCATTTTTACGGCCAACAGCGAGTGGCCGCCCAGCTCGAAAAAGTTGTCGTGACGACCGATTCGTTCCAGGTCCAGCAGGTCTTGCCAGATCGCGGCGATGACGGTCTCGGCCTCGCCTTGCGGGGCTTCGTATTCGCGAGTCGCCACCGACGACTGATCCGGTGCCGGCAGCGCCTTGCGGTCGAGCTTGCCGTTGGTGGTCAGCGGGAAGGAGGCCAATGTCACGAAGGCGCTCGGTACCATGTATTCCGCGAGCGAACCCAACAATTCGGTGCGCAGCTTGGCGGCCGACAGTTGCACGTCTTCGTTGGCAATCACGTAAGCGACCAAACGCTTGTCGCCCGGCTCGTCTTCACGGGCAATCAACACCGCCTCGCTGACCCCCTCGCAAGCCGCCAACGCCGCTTCGATCTCGCCCAACTCGATACGGAAACCACGGATCTTCACCTGGTCGTCATTACGGCCCAGGTATTCGATGCTGCCGTCCGCCAGCCAGCGCCCCAGGTCACCGGTCTTGTACATCCGGGCGTTCGGCTCGGGGCTGAACGGGTTGGCGAGGAAACGCTCGGCGGTCAGTTCGTCACGGTTCAAGTAGCCACGACTGACACCCGCACCGCCCACATACATTTCGCCGACCACGCCCACCGGTACCGGCTCGCGCCGGGCGTCGAGCACGTACAGTTGCAGGTCGGGAATACGCTTGCCGATCGGGCTGACACCGGCCAACTGCGCGTCGGCCGCTTCGAGCGGACGGTACGTCACGTGCACCGTCGTTTCGGTGATGCCGTACATATTGACCAGTTGCGTCCGGGCATTGCCCTCGCGGGCATACCACGGCTTGAGGATGCCGGTTTCCAGGGCTTCGCCACCGAAGATCACCTGGCGCAGGCTGTGCTGCAGGTCGCTTTCACCCTGGGCCGCGATCAGTTGGCGGAAGGCACTCGGCGTCTGGTTCAGCACGGTCACCCCGGCCTCGCACAACAAGGCATAGCAGTCTTGCGGTGAACGGCTGACCAGTTGCGGCACCACCAGCAAGCGGCCGCCATGGGTCAATGCGCCCCAGATTTCCCAGACCGAGAAATCGAAGGCGAAGGAATGGAACAGCGCCCACACATCCTGCGGGCCAAACTCGAACCATGGCTGGGTCGCGGAAAACAGCCGTGCGACGTTGCGGTGCTCGACCATCACGCCCTTGGGCAATCCGGTGGAGCCGGAGGTGTAGATCACGTAGGCCAGGTGCGACGAAGTCAGGCTTGGTACTTGAGGATTGGCCAAGGCCTGGCTGTGTAGCGTCGGGCTGTCGAGGTCGATGACGCGCACCGCCTCCTCGGCCAGCAGGTCTCGGGTTGCGGCGTGTACCACGATTGCCACGGGAGCGCTGTCCTCGAGCATGTAGGCGATGCGTTCGGCCGGATAGGCCGGGTCCAACGGCACATACCCTGCACCGGCCTTGAGGATGCCCAGCAGGCCAACGATCATGTCCAGGCCACGTTCGACGCAAATCGCCACCCGGTCATCCGGGCGAATACCCAGGGACAACAGACGATGGGCGACCTGGTTCGCTCGAGCGTTGAGTTCGCCGTAGGTCAGCGTCCGATCTTCGAACGTCACTGCCACCGCGTCAGGCTGCGCCGAGGCCTTGGCCTCGAACTGCCCATGAATCAAGGCGTCATGGGCATACACCGCCTCCGTCTCATTCCAGCTTTCAAGTAATTGCTTGCGTTCGACCGACTGCATTATTGCCAGGCTGTGCAACGGCGCCTGCGGCGCATGCTCCAACGCATCAACCAGGTTTTCCAACGCCACCTGCAGATAGCCACAGACGCGTTGCGCACCGATCCGGGGCTCGACTTGCGCCGTCAGGCTGAAATCTTCCCCCAGGTCATCGACGCTCATCGTCAGCGGATAATTGGTGCGTTCTTCGCCGCCCAGGGCCTCGATCCCTTGCCAGGCTGACGACGCTTGCAACGCGATGGGCTCGGCGACCGAATGGCGGTAGTTGAGCAACGCACTGAACAGCGGCGTCGGTGCCGTGACGCCACTGCAACGCTGGGCCAACGCCAGGGAGGCGTGTTCATGGCCCAACAGGCCGGTCAGCCGTGCGTGGGTCGCCAGGACACCGTCGCGCACGCTTTGCGCACCGACCTGTACGCCAATCGGCAAGGTGTTGATGAACATCCCCAAGGCCCGGTCGGCGCCTTCGCCGCCCTGCATTCGTCCCATCAGCACCGTGCCAAACACCACCTCGTCGCGCCCCGAAACGCGGCCCAATACCTGGGCCCAGGCCAAGTGATGCAAGGCCGCCGCGCTCACCCCCAGACGGCGGGCCTGGGTGCGCAGGCGTCGGCTCAAATCAGTCGCGAGACCCTGCCGGGCTTCCTCGACAAGGCTGCCATCGCCGCGTACATCCTGCAGGCCGAACGGCAGCGTCGGCTCGTCGATGGCACCGAGCATGTCGCGGAAAAATGCCTCGTGCGCTTCACGGCTCACGCCCAGGCAGGCCTGGGCCACGTAGTTGCGATACGGCACCGCCTCGCCCAACTGGCCGGCCTGGCCCAGCAGGTGCGCCTGCATCTCGTGTCGCACCACGTCCAGCGCCGTATGGTCCAGCGCCATGTGGTGGAACAGCAAGCTCGCCACCCAACGCTGGTTGAGCACATCCTCGGCAAACCGGATGCACATCAACGGCGCCTCACGGATATCCAGGCGATGCTGGCTGGCGTCAAAACGCGCCTTCAATTGACCGGCGATGTCGCCACCCCCGGTACCGAGGAGCACTTGCTCCACGCCCAGCGATGCCTTGCGCCAGACCACCTGCACTGGCGCGTCCAGACCTTCCCAGGCCATGGCGGTGCGCAGGATGTCATGGCGGTCGATCACCCCCTGCAGGGCCTGGGTGAAAGCGTCGAGGCGGTCACGACTGTCAAAGGCAAACTGTGCCTGCAAGACATAGGGATCGCCCTGCCCGGCCGACAGGTGATGGTAGAGAATGCCCTCCTGCAATGGCGCCAACGGATAAATATCCTGCACATTGCGCGCACCACCCGGTACGGCCGCCACGATGCGGTCGATGGCCTCCTGGCTCAACGCGGCCAGGGGCAGCATCGCCGGAGTAATGTGGGTGCAACCCAGTGGAATCAGGTTGGCCGGGACGTTGACTTCATCACCGTCATCACCCACCGCGGCGGCCAGCGCAGCCAGGGTCGGTTGATTGAACAGCACGCGCACGTCGGCGCTCTGACCGGCCTGGCGCATCCGCTCGATCAGGCTGACCGCCAGTAGGGAATGCCCGCCCAGTTCGAAGAAATGGTCGTGGCGACCGACTTGCTCCAGGCCCAGCAGGTCCTGCCAGATTTGCGCCAGGACGGTTTCGGTTTCGCCTTGCGGGGCTTCGTAGCCTCGGGAGATGACGGCATCGAGGTCCGGTGCCGGCAGGACCTTGCGGTCGAGTTTGCCGTTCGGCGTCAGGGGCAATGCATCCAGGCGCACGTAGGCCATGGGTACCATGTAGTCAGGCAGTTGGGTTTGCAGGTGAGCGCGCAGGGTTTCGATGTCGACGGCTTCGTCCGGCGAGTGTTGGGTGAAATAGGCCACCAGGCGCTTGTCGCCCGGTATGTCTTCGCGGGCCAGGACCACGGTTTCTTTCAGCGCTTGGTGGCGGGCGAGCTTGGCTTCGATCTCGCCCAACTCGATGCGGAAACCACGGATCTTCACCTGATCGTCGTTGCGGCCCAGGTATTCGATGTTGCCATCCGGCAGGTACCGGCCCAGGTCGCCAGTACGATACATGCGGGCGTTTGGAGCCGTGCTGAACGGGTCTTTCAGGAAACGCTCGGCCGTGAGGTCGTCACGATTGAGATAACCACGAGCAACCCCAGCGCCACCGATGTAGATTTCTCCCAGTACGCCCAATGGCACCGGTTGTTTGTGTTCATCCAGCAGATAGAACTGAGTGTTGGCCACCGGTTTGCCGATGTGCGCGGCAAATCCTTCCTCACGGGCCATCGACACCCAACTCGAATACGTCGTGGTCTCCGACGGGCCGTAGAGGTTGCACAGGCGCTTGACCTGGGTCTGTTCGAACAACGTTTCCACCAGGCTGCGCTTCAAGGCTTCACCAGCGACGTTCACCGTGTCGACGCCCTTGCCCAACCCACCCGACTCCAGCAACGCCTTGAGCGCTGACGGCACGGTGTTGATCAGGGTGATGTCGTGCTCGCCCTGTTGCAGTTCCAGCACATTAGTGACCACGTCGATGCTGCCGCCGGAGGTCAGCGGCGCGAAGCACTCGTAGACGGCCAAGTCGAAGTTCAGCGAGGTCGAGAACAAGGTTTTCGACAATATCTTTGAGTCGAACGAACGATGGGCCCAGGTCAGGAAGTTCACCGTGTTGCGGTGTTCGATCATCACGCCTTTAGGCAGGCCAGTCGAACCCGAGGTGTAGATGACATAGGCCAGGTGCGAGGACGTCAGCTCAGCGACCTCCGGATTCCGGACGGACTCGTCCTGCCACAGCTCGCTGTCCAAATCGATCACTGGCATCGAAGCACCGGCCAACAACCCGACCGTTGCAGCCTGCGCCAACACCGCCGCCGGCGCACTGTCTTCGAGCATGTAGGCAATCCGATCCAGCGGGTACGCCGGATCCAGCGGCACATAACCGCCACCGGCCTTGAGAATCGCCAGCAACCCAACAACCATGTCGATACCGCGCTCGACACAGATCGCCACCCGCGAATCCGGCTCCACGCCCTGCTTGCGCAGGTGATGGGCCAAGCGGTTGGCCCGTTCGTTCAACTCGCGATAAGTCAGGCGCCGCTCGCCACGGATCACCGCCACCGCATCCGGCGTACGCTGCACCTGCGCCTCGAACAACCCATGGATCGTCTGCTTGCGCGGATAGTCAGCCTCGGTGGCGTTGAAATCCCGCAACAACTGCCAACGCTCGTCACCCGGCAGGATATCCAGCCCGTTGACCGGTGATCGAGGCGCGAATTCCAGCGCCTCCACCAGGCTCGCCAGGGCGGTCTCCATGTAGGCGCCGACCTGCCGGGCATCGACGGCGCCAGCGGTCTGCACAGTCAACAAGAAGCCTTCGCCCTGGTCATCGACCGACACCATGCACGGATAATTGGTCCGTTCCATGACCGCCAGCACCTGCGCCCCCGCCCAACGCTCGATGCCGTCGTTGTCCTGAAGCGGGCTGTGGCGGTAGTTCAGCAAGGCGCTGAACAACGGCAACGCAGCCGGCACGCCGCTGCAGCGCTGGGCCAGCGCCAGCGAGGCGTGTTCATGACCGAGCAACGCGGTCAGGCGCTCATGGGTCGCCTTGACGCCCGTGCGTACGTCCTCGGCGCCCACTTTCACCCGCAGCGGCAAGGTATTGATGAACATGCCCAGCGCACGGTCAGAGCCTTCGCCGCTCTGCATGCGGCCCAACAACACGGTGCCGAAGACCACATCTTCGCGCCCGGACAAGCGTCCAAGGACCCTGGCCCACGCCAGGTGATGCAGGGCCGCCGGGCTCACGCCCAACTGGCGCGCCTGCTGGCGCAGGCGCAGGCTCAATGCGCTATCGAGGTTCAGCTTGGCCTCGTCGACGCCCCGGCCGTCGCCCTGTACTTCACGCAGCCCGAACGGCAACGTCGGCTCCTCGACATCACCGAGCATGTCGCGGAAGAAACCTTCGTGTTGCTCGCGGCTGACGCCCAGCAGGGTCTGCGCCACATAATTGCGGTACGGCATGGCGGCGTCCAGGCGTTCGCCCTCACCGTTGAGGCACGCCAGCATTTCGTCCTGCATCACGTCCAGGGCCGTATGGTCCAGGGCGATGTGGTGGAACAGCAGGATCGCCACCCAGCGCTGCTGGGCACTGTCCCAGGCACACGCCAGGCGCATCAGCGGCGCCTTGCCTAAATCCAGGCGACAATGCCGAGGGTCGAAAAGCGCTTGTAGTTGCGTGGCGATGTCGCCCTGGGCCTGGTCCAGCAGCGGTTCTTCGAGCAGCAGCTCGGTACGGCGCAAAACCACTTGCAAGGGCTGGTCGAAGCCTTCCCAAAGCACGGCGGTCCGGAGGATGTCGTGCCGATCGATCACCGCCTGCAACGCCTGGACGAACCCATCGAGCCGGGCACGGCTGTCCAGGGCGAACGTGGCTTGCAGCAAATAGGGGTCGCCCGCTTGCGCAGCAATGTGGTGGTAGAGAATCCCCTCTTGCAGCGGGGCCAGCGGGTAGATGTCCTGTACGTTCGCGACCCCGCCAGGCACCGTGGCGACAATCCGGTCGATGGCGGGCTGGTCCAACGACACCAGCGGCAGCATGGCCGGCGTGATCCGCTGGCAACCGGCGACGATGCCATTGGCCGGCACCACGATGTCAGCGCGACCGCCCACCGCCGCGGCCAGGGCCGCCAGGGTCGGCTGACCGAACAAGACGCGCACATCGGCGCTCAGGCCCACTTGGCGCATGCCTTCGATCAGCTTCACGGCCAACAGTGAATGCCCGCCCAGCTCGAAGAAGTGGTCATGGCGGCCCACCCGCTCCACGCCGAGGACCTCGGTCCACAGCCGCGCCAGCACGGTCTCCACCTCACCCAGCGGTGCTTCATAGGCTCGACTGGCAAAGGCGTCCGCCTCGGGTGCCGGCAGCGCCCGTCGGTCCAGTTTGCCGTTGGGCGACAGGGGTAGTTTTTCCAGGCGCACATAGGCCGCCGGGACCATATAGTCCGGCAACAGTGCTTGCAGATGGGCGCGCAGCGCATCGGCGTCGGGACAAAGATCCGCCACCGCAGGCGTGAAATACGCCACCAGGCGTTTGTCGCCAGGGCTGTCTTCACGGGCGATGACCGCCGCCTCCTTGATCCCGGCCTGCTGGCAAAGCCTGGCCTCGACTTCTCCCAGCTCGACACGGAAACCGCGGATCTTGATCTGATCGTCGTTGCGCCCCAGGTATTCAATGCAACCGTCGGGCTGGTAGCGTCCCAGGTCACCGGTCTTGTACAGGCGCGCCTGGCCACCCACCGCAAACGGATCGCGGATGAAACGCTCGCCGCTGAGGTCGTCGCGGTTCAGGTAGCCACGGGCAACGCACACGCCGCCGATGTGGATCTCGCCCGCCACGCCGGCCGGAACCGGACGCAGGTGTTCGTCCAGCAGATAGATGCGCGTGTTGGCCACCGGGTGCCCGATGGCCGGCAGCGTAGGCCAGGCGCCGACATCGTCCGGCAAGGTCAGCGCGGTGGCGACGTGGGACTCGGTCGGCCCGTAGTGGTTGTGCAGGCGGCAGCCATCCAGGCGGACGAAAAACTCACGGATCTGTGGCGTGATGCGCAGTTGCTCGCCCGCGGTGATGACATCCAGCAGTGGACAGGCCAGCGGCCCGCGCTCACCGTCGCCCACCACCGCTTCGGCCAACGCCTGCAAGGCGACACAGGGCAGGTAGAGGCGCTCGATGCGCTGTTCGCGGATGTGCTGGAACAAACGGTGGAAATTCAGCCGGACATCGGCATGGATCAACGACAATTCGCCACCGGCGCACAGGGTGCTGAACATCTCCTGGAAGGCAACGTCAAAGCCCAGGGCCGCGAACTGCAAGGTGCGTGCGCTCGCACGTCCCTGCTGGCGGGCCTGTTCGATTTGCCACTGCATCAGGTTGACCAGGGCCCGGTGCGGCATGGCAACGCCCTTGGGCTGACCGGTAGAACCCGAGGTATAAATGACATACGCCAGGTTGTCGGGGCCCAGGCCGCTCACATGCGGATCGGTTTGCGGCTGGGCGCTGATGCCGGCACCATCGCGCTCCTCGGCGTCGAGCAGCAACACCGGCACGCTCGGTTGCGCGAAGCGCGCCTGCAAATCGCGCTGGGTCAGCAGCGCCTTGGGCGCACTGTCCTCCAGCATGTAGGCCAGGCGTTCGCTCGGATAGGCCGGGTCCAGGGGCACATAAGCGGCGCCGGCCTTGAGAATACCCACCAGCCCCGCGACCATTTCCAGGCTGCGGTCCACGCAGATCGCCACACGATCATCGGCACCGATTCCCTGCTCGATCAGGCGATGGGCAATCTGGTTCGCCAGCCGATTCAGCTCACCGTAGCTCAGGCACGCGTCCTGATAGGTCAGCGCCACAGCATCCGGCCGGGCCTGGACCTGGGCTTCGAACAACTGATGGATCAGCAAACCCGCCGGGTAGGCCGTATCAAAGGCATTGAAGTCCTCGACCAACTGCCGACGCTCGTGAGCGGGGACAATATCCAGGTCATGCAGTGGCGTGTCGACAGTCTGATCGAGGGCATCGGCCAGCGCTTCGAGTACCGTATTCATGTAGGCGCAAATACGCTGCGCGCCGATGCCGGCCACGGCTTGCACCGTCAACCCGAACGACTCGCCCAGATCGTCTATCGACAGCGACAGTGGGTAGTTGGTCCGCTCTTCGCCGCCGAGGATCTCGACCCCGGCCCAGGTTCGCGCCTGACCGGCGTCCTTGGGTGCCTGCGCGGCCACCGCGGTCTGCCGGTAATTGAGCAATGCGCTGAACAGTGGCGTCGGTGCGGCGACCCCGCTGCAACGCTGCGCCAGGGACAATGGCGCATGCTCGTGGCCGAGCAACGCCGCCAGGCGCTCGTGGGTGGTTTTCAGCGCAGCCAGTACCCCCTGCCCTCCGGCCTCGACACGCAACGGCAGCGTGTTCACGAACATGCCCAAGGCATGCCCGTCATCCTGGCCGCTGTGCAGGCGCCCCATCAACACCGTCCCGAACACCACATCCTGTCGACCGGACAAACGCCCCACCACCTGGCCCCAGGCCAAATGGTGCAGGCTCGCCGTGCTAACCCCCAGGCGTCGTGCCTGGGTGCGCAGGCGCTGGGTCAAGTCGGCAGCCAGGGCCAGCGAAGCTTCTTCGATACCGGTGCCGTCGCCCTGCACATCCTGCAAGCCGAACGGCAGCGTCGGCTCGTCCACGTCCCCGAGCATTTCGCTGAAGAACGCTTCATGTTGGCCAGGATCGCTGCCCAAGCGCACCTGCGCCACATAGTTGCGATAAGGCACGGACCTGGGCAGCTCACCCGCACGGTTTTCCAGGTGTGCCTCGATTTCCTTGCCCAGCATGCCCAGGGACGTGGCATCGTCGATCAGATGATGAAACAGCAACACCGCGACCCAACTGCCATTGACGAGGTCTTCGGCCACGTGGATGCGCATCATCGGCGCCTGGCGCAGGTCGAAGCGGGTATGACGAGGATCGAAGCGGACCCGCAACTGCTCGGCGATGTCGCCATCGGCGGCATTCAAGGCGAGTTCTTCCACCGTCAGCCGGGCCTGGCGCCAGACCACTTGGACCGGCTCGCCCAGGTCTTCCCACATCACCGACGTACGCAGGATGTCGTGCCGTTCGATCACCGCCTGCAAGGCCTGGACGAACGTATCCAACTGCTCGCGACTGCCCACGCGCAACAGTGCTTGCAGCAGATAGGGGTCGCCCTGGGTGGTCGCCAGGTGATGATAAAGAATGCCCTCCTGCAACGGCACCAACGCGTAGATGTCCTGGACGTTGCTCACCCCGCCCGGCACCGCCGCGACAATACGGTCGATCTCGCCCTGGGTCAGCGTTGCCAGTGGCAGCATGTCCGGTGTGATGCGCTGGGCATCGTGGGCAATGGCGTTGTCCGGTACGACGATGCCGCCGCGGGTCCCCGTGACGGCCGCCAGTGTCGCCAGGGTTGGCTGGCCGAACAGCACCCGCACATCGGTGTCCAGATTGACCTGGCGCATGCGCTCGATCAGCTTGACCGCCAGCAGCGAGTGGCCGCCCAGTTCGAAGAAGCGGTCATGGCGCCCCACCTGTTCGACGCCGAGCAGTTCAGTCCAGAGCCCGGCCAGGGCAATTTCCACGTCGCCTACCGGCGCTTCGAAAATGCGATGGACATACGCCTGCGCATCGGGCGCCGGCAGGGCCTTGCGATCGAGCTTGCCGTTGGTGGTCAACGGGAATGCCTCAAGCACCACGAAGGCACTGGGCACCATGTAGTCCGTCAACGAGCCCAGCAGCTGCGAACGCAGTTCGACCGCCGACAGTTGTGCGCCTTCGTTGGCGATCAGATAGGCCACCAGGCGTTGGTCGCCCGGCGTGTCTTCACGAGTGATGACCACCGCTTCGCGTACACCCTCGCATGCCGCCAGCTTCGTCTCGATCTCGCCAAGCTCGATACGGAAGCCACGGATTTTCACCTGTTCGTCGTTGCGGCCCACGTAATGCAGCTCACCGTTCTCCTGCCAGCGACCGAGATCGCCGGTGCGATACATCCGGGCCCCGGCAGTGCTGTCGAACGGATCGGCGATGAAACGGCTGTCATTGAGTTCGGGCCTGTTCAGGTAACCTCGCGCCACCCCCGCGCCAGCGACATACAACTCGCCTTCCACGCCCACCGGCACGGGCTGGCCGTACGGGTCGAGCAGGTACAGGCGCAGATCAGGGATACGCTTGCCGATCGGGCTGACCCCGCCCCACTGAGCGTCCGCCGCTTCAAGGGGACGATACGTCACGTGCACCGTCGTTTCGGTGATGCCATACATGTTCACCAACTGCGTCCCGGCATTGGTTGCACGGGCATACCACGGCTTGAGAATGCGGGTGTCCAGCGCTTCCCCACCAAAAATCACCTGGCGCAAGTTGTGGCGCAGGTCGCTTTCGCCCTGGGCCGCGATCAATTGCCGGAAGGCGCTTGGCGTCTGGTTCAGTACCGTCACACCGGCCTCGCACAACAGTGCGTAGCAGTCTTGCGGGGAACGGCTGACCCATTGCGGCACCACCAACAACCGGCCGCCGCGGGTCAACGCCCCCCAGATTTCCCAGACCGAAAAATCGAAAGCGAAGGAATGGAACAGCGCCCACACATCCTGCGGGCCAAAATCAAACCAGGGCTGGGTCGCCGAGAACAGCCGCGCGACGTTGCGGTGCTCGACTATCACGCCCTTGGGCAAGCCGGTGGAGCCCGAGGTATAGATCACGTAGGCCAGGTGATGCGACGTCAGCGCCGCGACGTCGGGGTTATGCAACGATTGCTCGGCGATCCCCGCGCTGGCGGGCTGATCGAGCCATAACACCGGGGCAGACAGCGCCGGCAGTTGCGCCTCCAGCGCCGACTGGGCGAGCAACGCCACCGGGGTGCTGTCCTCGAGCATGAAGGCCAGGCGCTCCGCTGGATAGGCAGGGTCCAGCGGCACGTAACCGGCGCCGGACTTCAGGATCCCCAACAAGCCGACGATCATGTCCAGGCCACGCTCGACACAGATCGCCACCCGGTCATCCGGGCGAACGCCCAGCGCCAGCAGGCGATGGGCAACCTGGTTCGCCCGGGTATTGAGCTCGCCGTAGGTCAATGCCTGGTCTTCATGCACCACCGCCACCGCATCGGGCTGCGCGGTTGCTTGCGCTTCGAACAGGCCGTGGATCGTGCGGTCATGCGCATAGTGCTGCCCATCGTCCGCGTTCCAAGCCTGTAGCTGGCGGGCTTCGGCCGGCGTCGGCAGCACAAACCCGCGGATCGGCAATGCGTCATTGCTCAAGCCTTGCTCCAGCACCTGCATGAAGCGCTCGGCCATTGCCTCGATTTCACCGTCCTGGAAAAATGCCGCGTTGTAGATCCAGTGCAACCAATCGTTATCGTCGTGCGGGTTGCTCCGGATGTGAATGGCCAACGGCATCTGTTCGTGACCGTTCGAGTACTTCACCGAACGGGCCGGGGCTTGCCCGAACATGAATTGGTGGTCGTCCAGTTCATAAGAGAACGATATGTCGAACAACTGCCCGCGGTTACCCTGCAGCAGCTCCAGCGATCGGTTCATGTCGCTCAGGGGGAAGCGCTGGTGGCGATAGTCTTGCTTGAGCGTGCGCGCCACCTCGTGGACCAGCTCGCCGAATGACAGGTCGGCGCCAAAGCGCAACCGCACGGCGCTCACCTGGGTGAACATGCCCATGGTTTTCTTGAAGGACGCGTTGGACCGATTCAGGATCGGCAAGCCGATCACCAGCTCTTCACGGGCAGTGGTGCGAGCAAAATAAACATACAGCGCAGCCAGCAACACAGCCGAGCGGGACGACTGGTGCAGTTGCGCCAAGGCATCGATTCGCTCGTTCAGCGCCTGGGCGTAGGGCCATACGGCATGGCGACTGGGGGCCATGCGACCAGGGTAGCGATCACGGTGGCGGGCCACGAACAAGGGCGGTGGGACTTCCTGGTATTTTTCCAGCCAGTACGCTCGTTCACGGGCAAACCGTGGAGAGTCGCGATAGCGGGCATCGTCCTCGATGAACGCCACGTAGGACGGCGCCGATACGTCTGGCGCCTGGTTGCTTTCCAGCGCGCTGTAGAGCTCGCCGAGTTCCTTGAACATCAAGCCGATGCTCCAGCCATCCAGGACAATGTGATGCACCTGGATGACGAAATAAAACGAAGCGTCATTGAGCTTGAGCAGCGCCAGGCGCAACAGCGGCCCCCCGTCCAGCGAGAACGCCATCGCCATCCGCTGCTGGACCCAGGCCTGTGCCGATGCCTGCGGGTCGGACTGTTCAGACAAATCATGCACGGGCACCTGCACCGCCAGCGTATCGACCAGCGTCTGCATCGGCACGCCACCTGTGTCAGCTTCACAGAGCAATACCGTGCGCAGGGCATCATGTTTTTGCACCAGCAAGTCGATCGCCTGCTGGAACCGCTCGGGGTCAACCGCGCCCTCGATGTGCAGGTAACCGCCGATGTTGTACAACGGGGAATCGCCCTGGACCATTTGCTCCAGCCAGATGTCTCGCTGGGCGGCCGTCAACGGGTAGGTTTGCGAAAATGACAGGGACTGGTTCATGCCCGCCCCTCCGACACCCGAACGCTGGCCGACAGCAGACGGCCCTGTTGCTGCTCATGGCAGCGCTTGGCCGGACGGCCGGTTGCAACAACGTCACCCACCACACGCGCAAAGATAAATTTCATACGATCCTTCTCAGAGATTTGTCAGTGCTGCCCGGTTGAATGCAACAGGCACGCCTGGCGTTGATGCAATCCGCGCAGGTAGCCGGCGCGGCATGGGGTCGGTCGAACGGTCAGACGTTCGTGCATGGCGTCGCCACCCGGCGGCGGATACGCGCCTGCCGGGTGGGTTGATGCCAAGCGTTTTCACAGGGGTCCGGCAGTGCTGTCGCGACATCGCAAGCCGAACGACAGGGCCTGGAGGGTCATTCAGGCTCGCTTGTCGCGCAGGGCGCAGTTGATGTCGGAAATGATCTGGCCATCCGACAACTTGATGATGCGATCCGCCAGTTGGAAGTACTGGTCGTCGTGAGTAATGATCAGCACCGTCTTGCCACGACGCTTGAGGTCGGGCAGCAGCTCCTCGTAGAAGAACTTCTTGAACGGCGGATCCTGGTCCGCGGCCCACTCGTCCAGTACGTAGACCGAGCGGTCTTCCATGTAGGCGCACACCAGCGCCAGACGTTTTTGCTGGCCATAGGACAAGGCCTTCAGGGTGGAATACCCCTGTCCTTCGATCTTGATCTTGTCGGCCAGCCCCAGGGTTTCCAAGTACTTGCGCGCCAGCGTCGGGCTGCCGTCCTCTTCGTCGGGGCCGATGAGGCGGTTGAACAGGTGGAAATCGGAAAACACCGCGGAGAACAGGTCGCGATAGTCGTTGCGACTTTCATCCGTGACCGGCTTGCCATCGAGCAGGATCTCACCCTCCTGGGGGATGTAGAGCCCGCAGAGAAGTTTGGCCAAGGTGCTTTTGCCGCAACCGTTGCCACCGACGATGTAGATCAACTCGCCAGCCTGCACCGTCAGGTCGATGGGCCCCAGGGAGAAGCCGCTCTCGGCGTGCAACTCCTGGTAGTGCATGCGCACGGCCTTCAGTTCGATGCGATTCCACGGCTTCTTGTGCTCCAGCAGATGCACCTTGGGCGCGTCGGTCTCGATGGGTTCCGGGTGCGGGCCGTTGATTGAGAAACCGAATTCCGCAAGACGGGTAGAAGCCACCCGGCCCGCCGCCAGCAAGGGCATCGCCCCGACCAGCAACGACAGCGGGCCCATGATGTACAACACGGCCAGGACGCTGGCGGTCATGATTTTCGGATCGACGGCACCGACCAGGGGGGCGGCGAACAGCAGGCAACCGATCAGCAACGACAGCGTGAATTGCCCGACGTTGTCGGCGGCGGTGTACCAAAGGCGCTCAACGAAGTTGTAGCGCGCCACACGGGTGGAAGACGCCTCGATGGCCGAGCGCCCGAACCAGCGGCGCCGCACGCCATTGAGCTTGAGTTCCTTGAGGCCGAACACCAGGGCGTGGGTGTATTCATTGAACGCGGTGTATTCATCCCGCACCCGGGACGTGTTCCTGACGCCACAGGAGAAGAAGAACAGATACAGCCCCACCCCCAGGATCATCAGTGAAACCGTCAAGGCCAGCACGACCCACGACAGGTAGGCCAGGTAGCCGATGCCGAACAGAAAGACCGTCGTCTCCACCAGGATCGTGGGCATGATGATCAGCGTCGTATTCAATTGCGGGATGTCGTTGGTCAACATCGTCAGCACATTGGGCGGGCCGCGCCGGTCCACTTCTTCCAGCGGCGTGGCGAGAATCTTGCGACACAGCGCAATGCGCAAGCGCGTCATGATTCGCATGCTGGCGTAGGCCGGGAACAACGCTGCGCCATTGCGCAATATCAGCGCCGTGGCACTGAGCCCGATGAACCAGTACAGCGCCTGCAGGCGAGAGCCGTCATTGTGGATAGCCTCGTTGATCACGCTCACCACCGCGATTGACGCCACCCCGCTGATGACACCGCAGATCAACGTAAAGAGCGTCAGCCAGGGATGGTTACGCCACAACAGGCGCATGACCGAGCCCGGTTTTGGCTTCTTCTCTTTCTTCGCGTTCTGCTCGTTTTTCATGGGTTGCTATCCTCGAATGGAGTCACGAAAGGGCTCACGCCGGTCGCCATACGTCGCCCTGGGCGATCATTTCGCCCATCGCCACAACGATGAGGCGTGGCTCCTCGTAAGGGTCGCGAGCGTGGGCGACCAACATGTTGTCGAGCATCACCACATCGCCCTTGCGCCAGGCGAACCTGACCGCACAGGCCTCATAGGCCTCGCCGAGCAACGCCATGACGTCGTCTTCTATCGGCGTTCCATCGCCGTAACTGACCATGCGCGGCAGACGATCGGCGCCGAACATATCGAGCAGGTCTTCGCGCATTTCCTCGCCGAGACAAAACGGATGGTGCAGCTGTACCTGGTTGAAAAAAGCCCGCTCCCCGGTTACCGGATGCTGGATAACCGCCGGACAAAGGGTGCGCACTTGCAGGGTTTCGTCGTCGAGCCATTCGAAATCGGTGCCCTCTTCCCGGCAACGCTGTTCGACGACGGCCCGCTCGGTGGTGCCGAAGAACGACGCCCAGCTCGGCTCGACACCGGCGGTGAAGGTGCGGCTGTAGCTCAGGCCTTTTTGTTCGAACCGGGCGACCACCTGCGGCGGCAGGCATTGCAGGACTTGGCGGATGTCGGCCAGCGGCGTCGCGCCGCCAACCCGTGATGGCTGTTCGCAATAGAACCACTGCTTGCGCGGCCAGCTTTCCAGGTGCGAACTCTCGTTGTGATACAGGATCATTTCGCGTTCGGGATACGGCGTGGAGCGGTAGACGTTGCGTCCGCCCTCTTTCTTTGGCAGGTCGCCGTAGCTGCCATGCAGCCCGGGCGACAAGGCTTCAGCGAACGCCTCGAAGGCTGGCACCGAGCCGAGATCGAAACCGCGAAACAGCACCGCACCATGGCGACACAGCAACGCCTCGATGGCTTCGCGATGGGTGCTGGCCCACAGCGAAGGATTCAACGCCGGTTCAACCGGCTCGATCACCACCGGCAAACTCAAACCGTCGGCGAGCAATGACAGCCTGATCGATTCGCCAGTTCCAGGACCTGGCCAGGCAAGCGAATCCGCGATCCCGTCAGCGGGCATGACGGGCGAAGCGTCAGTTTGAAGACTCATCAATAACTCCTGAACCACGGATCGTCGGATCCACGTCGCAGGGCCGGACCAATGCGACCCACCATCGGGCAAGGATAAAAACATTGATCGGGGGGGATGTCTGGCACCGCAAACCGGGACAGAGGTTGCAACAGCTTCGTTCAGCCAGCGTGGTTAACGGGGCGTCACCAGATCAAGATCAAAAGCCAAAGCGAGGCGGCCTGATAGCCGACCTGGCTCTCCCGGTCGTACACCCATCAGATCTGTGGGAGCAAGCTTGCTCGCGATAGCGGCGGGGGTCAGTTTGCAGTGATGCTGGATGGGCCGACCTCATCGCGAGCAGGCTCGCTCCCACAGGAGATCTTGGGGGTTCATGGGTCTTGTGTTCACCGCAGATCCATTGTGGGAGCGGGCTTGCTCGCGAAAGCGGCGGGCCAGTTTGCAGTGATGTTGGATGGGCCGGCCTCTTCGCGAGCAGGCTCGCTCCCACAGGAGATCTTGGGGGTTCATGGGGCTTGTGTTCACCGCAGATCCATTGTGGGAGCGGGCTTGCTCGCGAAAGCGGCGGGCCAGTTTGCAGTGATGTTGGATGGGCCGGCCTCTTC
>NZ_JABWRA010000065.1:0-28761 GCF_014268705.1 Pseudomonas sp. SWRI179
TGACCCACCGTCTTCGCGAGCAAGCCCGCTCCCACAAGGGAAGTGATGACTGATCGCACATCTTCGAAACACCGGAAACCACTGTGGGAGCAAGCCCGCCCCCACAGGTTTTGTGGTTTGGCTGGCTGCGTTAATCCGTTTCAGCCAGCCGGCGTTGATCAGAACTCGTGATCAGCGCTGTCCGGGTTCAGGTCGCTGATGCCCAGTTTGCCCGCGGCCTGTTCGATCGAACCGGTCTGCTTGACCAGGGCGGCGATGGCGTCGCGGACGATCTGGTTGCCAGCGGTGTTGCCGGCGGCGATCAGTTGGTCGTAGTGCTCACCCTTGTTGGCGTGATCGACCATGACCTGGATCTTGGCCTCGGTGTCGGCCAGCTCGGCCTTGAGCGCGGTGTCCGCGGCCGGGTCGGCCTTGGCGACCAGCGACGACAGGCTGGCGCCGGTCAGCTTGCTGCCGTCGACGCGGGTGTATTCGCCCAGGTACACGTTACGCACACCCTTGGCATCGTAGAAGTGCGAGTAGTGGGTGTTGTCGCTGAAGCAATCCTGCTCGTCTTCAGGCGAGTTGGCTTCCAGGGACACCTTCATGCGCTCGCCCGCCAGTTCACCCAGGGACAGGCTGCCCATGCCGAACAGCATCTTGCGCAGGCCGCTCTCGGCCGGCTCGGCTTCCAGGGTGGCGCGGTAGTTGTCGGCCACGTTCGGCTTCCAGTTGCCGACCATTTCCTGCAGGTCGTTGACCAGCAATTGGGTCACGGACTTGAGGTAGGCACGACGACGGTCGTTGTGGCCGCCGGTGGCGCCGGCGCCTTCCAGGTAATCCGAAGCTGGGCGATTGCCAGCGCCCGGACCGGTACCGTTGAGGTCTTGGCCCCACAGCAGGAATTCGATGGCGTGGTAGCCGGTGGCGACGTTGGCCTCGGAACCGCCCAGCTCGTTCAGGCTGGCGAGTTTTTCCGGGGTGATGTCTTTGACGTCGACCTTGTCTTCGCCAACCTGGACTTCGGTGTTGGCGATGATGTTGGCGGTGGCGCCCGGGTTGCCCAAGGCGTGTTCGTAGGACTTGTCGACGTAGTCGATCAGGCCTTCGTCCAGGGGCCAGGCGTTCAATTGGCCTTCCCAGTCGTCGATGATGGTGTTGCCGAAGCGGAACACTTCGCTTTGCAGGTACGGTACGCGTGCGGCGACCCAGGCAGCCTTGGCGGCTTTCAGGGTCTCGGCGTTCGGCTTGGCCAGGAACGCGTCGACGGCGGTTTGCAGGGTTTTCGCCGTGGATTCGGCATCGCTGTAGACGGCGTAGACGATGTCGGCGTAGTGCGCGACAACAGCCTTGCCGGCGGCTTCGTCGATTTTGCCAGCGGCAGCAGGGGCGACCGGTGCCGCAGTGCTGGCGGCCGGCGTTGGCGCTTGCGGCGCGGCGGCCTTGTCTTTGCCTTCGCCGCAACCGGCGAGGGAAATAGCGATGGCCAGCAGACTGGCGGTAGCCAGGGGCATACGAATCATGGCGAACATCCTGCTTCGGTGATGGATGGGACAGGCGCGAGGGTGCGCAAAAACTGCGACATAATGCGAAAGATTTGCATTATGTGTAAAGGGTTATGGTTGTAAATATTTCTTGTTTAATGATGAGAATCACCCCCTGTAGGAGGCGTCTGTAGGAGCTGCCGAGCGAAGCGAGGCTGCGATCTTTCCCCTGGCGCTTGAATTCCAAGCGAACAAACCAACGATCGCAGGCTTCGCCAGCTCCTACGAAGGCTTGGCGCTGGGGAGAGTCAGATTATGGAAACCTTGCTGCGCTCGGCCTGCTTCAGGTAAATGCCCAACTCCCGCGCCGGCAGCGGTTTGCTGTAGTAGTACCCCTGACCTTCGTGGCAGCCCTCGGCGATGATGTAGGCCTCCTGCTCCACCGTCTCGACGCCCTCGGCAATGACCTGCATTCCCAGGCTCTTGCCCAACTGGATGATGGCCCGGACGATGGTCGCGTCGTCCTCGTCGTCGAGCAGGTCCTGGACGAAGCTCTTGTCGATCTTGATCTTGTCCAGCGGCAGGCTCTTGAGGTAGCTCAGGGACGAATAGCCGGTGCCGAAGTCATCGATGGCAATCAGTGCCCCGGAGCGGCGCAGGCTCAGCAAGTGCTGGGCCGCGGTGGTGATGTCTTCCATCAGGCCGGTCTCGGTGACTTCCAGTTCCAGGCTGCGCGGCGGCAGCCGGTACATCTGTAGGAGATTGTTCACCACCCGCGGCAGCTCGGCGTGGTGCAGTTGCACCGTCGACAGGTTGACCGCCATGCGCAGGTCGAGGAAACCCTGGTCGTGCCATTCGCGCAATTGCCTGCACGCCTGGTCCAGCACCCATTCGCCGATGGCGATGATGGTGCCGTTCTGTTCGGCCAGGGGAATGAACAAGTCCGGCGGCACCAGGCCGTGCTCGGGATGGTGCCAGCGAATCAAGGCTTCGGTGCCTACTATCCGCAGGTCGCGGTAGCTGATCTGCGGTTGGTACACCAGGCTGAACTGCTCGCGGGCAAGGGCCTCGCGCAGGTCTTTCTCCAGTTCGCGACGGCGGCGCATCTCGCTGTCGACGCTGGCGATGTAGAACTGGTAGCGATTGCGCGAGCGGCTCTTGGCCAGGGTCATGGTCTGCTCGGCTTTCTGCAACAGTTTCTCGGTGCTGTCACCGTCTTCGGGGAAGAGGGTGATGCCGATAGTGGCCCGCAGGCGGATCTGCTGATCATCGATGGCGAACGGCGCTTCCAGGTCATCGAGGATGCTCTGGGCCAACTCGGCGGCCTCGTAGGGCTGCTCGATGTCGGCTTGGACCAGGGCGAACTGGTCACCCCCCAAACGCGCCAGCGCGCCGAGCCGGCCGCTGTGGGCCCGCAGCCGATCCGCCAGGGCCAGCAGCAACTGGTCGCCGGTCTGATAGCTGAACTGCTCGTTGATGCCCTTGAAGTCATCCAGCCCCACACACAGCACCGCCACCCGACGTTGCAGGCGCCCGGCGTCCACCAGGATCTTGTCCAGTTGCTGTTGCAGTTGCTGGCGGTTGGGCAGGCCGGTGAGAAAGTCGTACTGGGCCATGCGCAGCAGGCTGTTTTCCGCTTCGTGGCGCAGGTGCGTGTTGCGTTCGATGGATTCGAGCAGTTGGTTGGCCGTGTTGATCCACAGGCCCAGTTCGTTTTGCTCGTGGCCGCGCAACTGCGGGATCTTGTGCGCGCTGGGGCGATCGGGGTTGATTTCGGTCAGGTGCTCGATGATCCGCGACAACGGCTTGGTCAGCAGCCAGTGATAGACCAGGTACAGCACCAAGCCCATGGCCAGGGCCCGCAGCATCCCGGAGATAAAGATGATCACCGAACTGACGATGAAGCCCTCGCCGTAGGTGGCGGTGTCGAGGGTGATGCTCAGGTCGCCGTAATATTCGCTGTAGGGGCCGCGTCCCACCAGTTGCGTGGTGAAGGTGCGCTCTTTGCCCAGGATCAGGTCGGTCAGCCAGCGGCTGTCGGAGTGCTTCAAGGGCCGGGCTTTTTCGGCGAGCATGGTTTCGCGGGGATGGCCGATGGACGCCATGCGTACGGCTTCGTCCTGGAACAGGCCCTCGATCACCTGCATGCCCATTTCCCGGTCCAGGCTGTAGACGGCCTGGGTCGAAGGGTCGCGGAACATGTCGAGGATACGTTGGGCGTCAGTGGCGACGGCCTGGTTGGTTTTGTAGGCATCGAACACGATCTGGGCGCAGCTCAAGACCACACCAACGATCAATGCCGAGAGGAGCACGACCCGGAGCAACTTCACAGACAAGCTGTTCTTGAGTTCCAGCTTCAAAGAGTGGTTCCTTGTTCCGTGCGGGTAGCGTCAAGTTGCCATGAGTATTGGCAATCCTGTGATGTCAGTCAAAGGGACAATCAAACACAAGGGTTTTCGCTTGAAACCTGACCGGTATACGTTTTTTCCAGAGTGATTGCTCTACGACCATTGTGTCGGTTGAAAGGCACCGCAACTTGAGGCCCGCCGGGATTTTTTCTTGCTTTCCAGACGCGAGGTCTCTAGTCCGCGATCATTTTTCGCCGTGCAAAGAAAACCCGGCATGGCGCCGGGTTTCTTTGGGCTGGCATCGAGCTTAGGCAGTGAAGGCTTTACCTTCGAACTGCTCGGCGACGAATTTCCAGTTGACCAGGTTCCAGAACGCTTCGACGTATTTCGGACGAACGTTGCGGTAGTCGATGTAGTAGGCGTGTTCCCACACGTCGCAGGTCAACAGCGGGGTGTCGCCGTTGGTCAGTGGGTTGCCGGCGCCGATGGTGCTGGCCAGGGCCAGGGAACCGTCAGCCTTTTTCACCAGCCAGCCCCAACCGGAACCGAAGGTGCCGATGGACGTCTTGCTGAACTCTTCCTTGAACTTGTCGAACGAACCGAAGGCTGCATTGATGGCTTCAGCCAGCGCGCCGGTTGGTTGACCGCCGGCGTTTGGCGCCAGGCAGTTCCAGTAGAAAGTATGGTTCCAGACCTGAGCGGCGTTGTTGAAGATACCGCCCGAGGAAGTCTTGACGATTTCTTCCAGGGTCTTGCCTTCGAACTCGGTGCCAGGCACCAGGTTGTTCAGGTTCACGACATAGGTGTTGTGGTGCTTGTCGTGGTGGTATTCCAGAGTCTCTTTGGAGATGTGCGGCTGCAGTGCATCGTGTGGATAGGGCAGCGGCGGCAATTCGAAAGCCATGGTGATTCTCCTAATCAGGTCAGGTTGCGGTGAGCGCAAGGCCGATCACGGGCGGCCAGACTAGCGCCGGGGAGTTTGTACTCTTTGCGGCGCAGGAGTCGGATCATAGCACCGGGGGTGCGGCATAACCACGCAACAACTGTGTGGAATAGAGGTTCCAGAGCGGTTTGGAATAATCAGCCGGTGACGATCAATTGCATCGCCACGGTAAACATCATCACCGCTACCAAGAGGTCCAGGATCCGCCAAGTGCTTGGGCGGGCCAACCACGGTGCCAGCCATGCCGCGCCGATGGCCAGGGTGAGGAACCATAGCAGCGAGGCACTGGCCGCCCCTATCACGTAGGCGCCGGGCACGCTCTGCTGGGCGCCAAGGGAACCGATCAGCAGCACCGTGTCGAGGTAGACGTGGGGGTTGAGCAGCGTCACCGCCAGCGCGCTGAGCAACACCGCCCGCAGCGAGCGTACGGCGTGGTTCTCACTTTGCTGCAGGCTCTGCTTCGAGCAGGCCCGGCGCAAGGCCAGGCTGGCGTACCAGAGCAGGAACGCCGCACCGCCCCAGCGGGCAATCGACAGCAGCAACGGACTCTGGGCCAGCAAGGTCGCCAGGCCGAAAACCCCCGCGGCGACCAACAGGGCATCGCAGGTGATGCACAGCGCCGCTACCGGCAAGTGATGCTCGCGGCGTAGGCTCTGGGCCAATACGAACGCATTCTGAGCGCCGATGGCCATGATCAGCCCGAGGGCCACCACGAGCCCGTTCACATAGCTTTGCCACATCTTTTTTATCCCCGGTCAGTTGCTGTTGCTGGTCATTTTCCCGGGAAGGGCTGTATAAGAAAAACCAATATTGCTGATTGCCCATTAGGATTATTAATGTTCGACTACAAATTGCTCTCTGCCCTGGCCGCCGTGGTCGAGCAGGCCGGTTTCGAGCGTGCAGCCCAGGTGCTGGGTTTGTCGCAGTCGGCCATTTCCCAACGAATCAAGTTGCTGGAGGCGCGTGCCGGCCAGCCCGTCCTGGTGCGGGCCACGCCGCCGGTGCCGACGGAAATCGGCCGTCGGCTGCTCAACCATGTGCAACAGGTGCGGCTGCTCGAGCGTGACCTGCAAAGCCTGGTGCCGGCGCTGGATGAAGAGGGCCTGCCGGAGCGTCTGCGCATCGCCTTGAACGCCGACAGTTTGGCGACCTGGTGGGCCGCTGCCGTGGGCGATTTCTGCGCCGACCAACACCTGTTGCTCGACTTGGTGGTGGAGGACCAGACCGTTGGCCTCAAGCGCATGCGCGCCGGTGAAGTGGCGGCCTGTGTCTGCGCCAGCGAACGCCCGGTGGCGGGCGCCCGCAGTGTATTGCTGGGGGCGATGCGTTACCGGGCGTTGGCCAGCCCGGCCTTCATCGCCCGGCATTTTCCCGGCGGCGTGCGAGCCGATCAACTGGCCCGTACGCCAGCCTTGGTGTTTGGTCCGGATGATTTCCTGCAACACCGCTACCTCGCGTCCGTGGGCGTGGAGGGCGGTTTCGAGCATCATCTGTGCCCCTCGTCCGAAGGTTTCATCCGTCTCGCTGAAGCGGGACTGGGCTGGGGGCTGGTGCCGGAGCTGCAAGTGCGCGAACAGCTGGAACGAGGCGTGCTGGTGGAATTGTTGGCAGATAAACCGATCGATGTGCCGCTGTACTGGCATCATTGGCGCAATGGTGGGCAGTTGCTCGGCTTATTGACCGAGCGACTGATCGCAGCGGCAAGCAGCACGCTGCAAGCAGTACGTTGAGCGCGCAGTGCTTGAAGCTTGTCGCTTGCAGCTGGAAACTGATTTTAGGAGCATTCATGAAGATTTTGGTCACCGGCGCGAGCGGCTTCATTGGCGGGCGCTTTGCGCGTTTCGCCCTGGAGCAGGGCCTGGATGTGCGGGTCACCGGTCGCCGGGCCGAGAGTGTGGAGCACCTGGTGCGGCGCGGTGCGCAATTCGTCCAAGGGGACTTGAGCGACCCGCTGCTGGCCCGCGACCTGTGCCTGGATGTCGAGGCCGTGGTGCATTGCGCCGGTTCCGTTGGGCTGTGGGGCCGCTACCAGGATTTCCACCAGGGTAACGTTCAGGTCACGGAAAATGTCGTCGAGGCCTGCCTCAAGCAGAAGGTGCGTCGCCTGGTTCATCTGTCCTCGCCGTCCATTTACTTTGATGGCCGTGACCACCTCGGGTTGACCGAAGAACAGGTGCCCAAGCGCTTCAAGCATCCTTATGCCGCCACCAAGTACCTGGCCGAGCAGAAAGTCTTCGGCGCCCAGGAGTTCGGCCTCGAAGTGCTGGCCCTGCGCCCGCGTTTCGTGACGGGTGCCGGTGATATGAGTATTTTTCCGCGCCTGTTGAAAATGCAGCGCAAGGGGCGCCTGGCCATTGTCGGCAACGGCTTGAACAAGGTGGATTTCACCAGCGTGCAGAACCTTAACGAAGCGTTGCTCAGCAGTCTGCTGGCTACCGATTCCGCCTTGGGCAAGGCCTACAACATCAGCAACGGCGCACCGGTCCCATTGTGGGATGTGGTCAATTATGTGATGCGCCAGATGGAAGTCCCACAGGTCCGACGTTATCGTTCCTACGGCTTGGCTTACAGCGTCGCGGCCCTGAATGAAGGGGTCTGCAAGCTCTGGCCAGGCCGCCCCGAACCGACGCTGTCGCGCCTGGGCATGCAGGTCATGAACAAAAATTTCACCCTGGACATCAGCCGGGCCCGGCATTATCTCGATTACGATCCGCAGGTCAGCTTGTGGACGGCGCTCGATGAATTTTGCGCCTGGTGGACGGTCCAAAACACCCGCTGATCGGCCCGCCATGAACCGAGTGCCCGGTTCGGGGTCAATCGGTGCGGCGGGCGACGGGGTTATACTCGCCGCATCAAGCCATTACCGGTTTCCCAAAGGTCGAACCATGCCCATGCGTAACGATGCCAACGACGACTTCGATGATGTACCGAGCCTGCGGATGCGGGCCGACATTCCCGATGACGATGATTTCCTGCCCAACCGCCAGTCGCCCCACGTGCAAGCGCGCCCGGCGCCGGCCGCCGCGGCGAAAGTCAAGGTCAAGGGGCCCAGCACCGGGCCGCTGTGGGCATTGGTCGGCGCGCTGCTGTGTGCGTTCGGTTTCCTGGCCTGGTGGAGCTTCCAGCAGATTTCCCTGATGGAGCAGCAATTGGTGGCGACTCAGGAAAGCTTCGCCCGGATCAGTGAAGATGCGGCGGGGCGCTTGCAGGACATTTCCGGCAAGGTGGTCGCCGGGCAGTCCAATGTCATGAGTGACAGTGAAGCCTTGAAATTGCAGATCAAACAGTTGGACAACAAGCTGCAGGAGCAGGCCCGGCAATTCGACGGCAAGCTGCAGGAGCAGTACCGGCAGCAACAAGCCACGTTCGGTCCGTCCGCCGACCTGGACAAGGAACTTGCCCAGCTCATTGCCCAGGCTTCTGACCAGCAGAACACCAACACTCAACTGCAAGCTTCCAACAAGGAGCTCCAAGCCCAGGTCAAGGCGCTGGCCGCTGAAGTGACCGCCTTGAAGAATCAAGGCGAGGGTGGTGCCCTGGATGCCCAGCTCAAGAGCATCGGTGCCGACATCACCGCCCTGAAAAGAGCCACCTCCAACTCTGCCATCGAGCGCCTGGAGCAGGACGTGATCGTGCTCAAGAGCCAGCAGGATAACGGCAACACCGCCGAGTTCGACGCCTTCCGCGGGCAGGTCACCCGTAACATCAATACCTTGCAAGCGCAGATCCAGCATTTGCAGCAGCAACTCAGCGCTCGGGCTCAATAAGCCTGATGTTCGGCTAGCGCCTATCCCTGTAGGAGCTGCCGAAGGCTGCGATCTTTTGATCTTTCGCTCAAGACTCAATTGTCTGGGAAAAGATCGCAGCCTCGTTGCACTCGTCAGCTCCTACTTCCCCACGCCGTCTACGCTCTTGAAACACCAACAAGAACGAGGGGCGCACGCATGGGTTTTTTTCACAGGATGGCCTGGCTGGGCGCAATGCTCATGCTGGGGATGGCCCAGGCGGCCACTGCGGACGATGGCCACGCGGCCCGGGCGCTGCTGGAGAAGGCCTTGGCCTATTACCATGACAATGGCGACAAAGCCTTTGCCGCCTTCAGCCGCCAAGGGGAATTTGTCGACAAGGATCGCTATGTGTTCGTGGTCGATACCCAGGGTGTGATGCTTGCCAGCGGCGGACCTTCCTCGGCGTTGATCGGACGGGACGTGTCCGAAGTGCTGGGGCCGGATTTGCGCAAAGCCTTCAAGGACGCCTTGAAAACTCCCGAGGCCAGTGGCATTCAGCAAGCCGAGTACCGTTGGCAGAACTGGGCGGACGGCAAGGTCGAGCGCAAGCATGTGTATTTCCAGCGTGTTGGTGAGCGAATCCTGGCCGTCGGTTATTACTTGCCGCGTGCTTCAGCCGAACAGGCCCGGGCACTGCTGGACAAGGCCTCGAGTGACCTGCTGAAAAACGAGAAAGCCACGCTGACGGCGGTCAACGCTCTAAAGGGCGGGTATCTGCAGGATGATTTGTATGTCTTTGTCGTCGACCTCGATACCCGGCGCTATGTGGGGCATGGCACCAATCTGCGTTTGATCAACACCGACTTTGCCAAGGTCAAGGACCCGGATGGCAAACCAGTGGGGGAGCCGATCCTGGCCATGATCGGCAAGCAGGATGTGGGGGAGTATGAGTATCGCTGGAAGAACCCGGTGACTGGGAAGGTTGAGGACAAGCATGCTTATCTGAAGAAGGTTGGGCATTTTCTGGTGGCGGTGGGGTATTACAGTCCTTGAGGCTGGGGGGCTGGGGCTGGGGCTGGGTTTTGGGTGTATATCCGTTTCTTAGGTAACGGCCACTGGCGGTTCCGCCCTTACGGCGGCTCACTTTTTTTCAAACGCCAAAAAAAGTAAGCAAAAAAGGCTTGCCCCACCACTCGGTGCCTCGCTAGGGCTCGGCATGCCCTCACTCCGGCATTGCTCCGTGGGCCGCCGCGAAGGGCCATCCATGGCCCAGCGCGGCTATCCCGGCATCCATGCCGGGATGCCCACTGCGCAATGCCTGCGTTCGGCCATCGTGGTTAACGGGGCGTCCAGATCAAGATCAAGATCCAAAGCAAGAGCAAGAGCAAGAGCAAGAGCAAGAGCAAGAGCGGGGCACATGCCTAATGCCTGTCAGTTAAGTGGATAGCACGGGCAAACACACAAACCGTGGCGAGGGAGCTTGCTCCCGCTGGGCTGCGTAGCAGCCCCAAAAACAGGGCCGCTTCGCGACCCAGCGGGAGCAAGCTCCCTCGCCACAGGGTTACTGCCGGGCTTTATTTCGCTTAACTGATCGGCATTGGGGCACATGCCTGCATTTATTTGGCTGACCCACCGCTATCGCGAGCAGGCTCGCTCCCACAATGGGCCGCAGTGAACACAAACTCATGAACACCCAAGATCACCTGTGGGAGCGAGCCTGCTCGCGAAGAGGCCGGCACATCCAACATCACCGCAAACTGACCCACCGCCTTCGCGAGCAGGCTCGCTCCCACATTAGGGGAAACGCGATCACCCTGACCAGGTCGGCTATCAGGCCGCCTCGCGGCGGCGCTGTAAAAGCGGAACCGCCAGCGGCCGTTACCGAAAAAACGGATATACACCCGATAAAAGCACCACAGCGGAACCTATATCGGGACCCCAGCCAAACTCAGCCCGCCACCAACACCCGAATCGCCTCCAAACGCAACGCCGCTTTCTCAAGCATCGCCAAGCCTTGCTCCCGCTGTTGTCGCAGGGCCACCAGTTCGCTGTCGCGCACGGTTGGGTTGACCGCTTGCAGGGCGGTCAGGCGTGCCAGTTCCTCGTCGGTATCGGCCGCCAGGCGGCGCTGGGCCTCGGCCACGCGTTCGGCGTGACGCGGGGCGATCTTCTCTTCGCCGGCATTGATACGAGGCGTGAGCTGGTCGCGCTGGGCCTGGATGAACTTGTTGGCGCTGGCGCGCGGCACGCTTTCGAGCTGGTCGTTCAGGGTTTCGAACGAAACCCGGGCGGCCAGGTCGTTGCCGTTGGCGTCCAACAGGCAGCGCAGGGCGGCCGGCGGCAAGTAGCGGCCCAGTTGCAGCGAGCGCGGCGCAACCACCTCACTGACGTAGAGCAGCTCCAGCAACACGGTGCCGGGCTTGAGCGCTTTGTTCTTGATCAGCGCCACGGCGGTGTTGCCCATGGAGCCGGACAGCACCAGGTCCATACCACCTTGCACCATCGGGTGCTCCCAGGTGATGAACTGCATATCTTCGCGCGACAGCGCCTGGTTGCGGTCATAGGTGATGGTCACGCCTTCGTCGTCGCCCAGCGGGAAGCTGGCGTCGAGCATTTTTTCGCTCGGCTTGAGGATCAGTGCGTTTTCCGAATGGTCTTCGCTGTCGATACCAAAGGCGTCGAACAGGGTTTCCATGTAGATCGGCAAGGCAAACTGGTCATCCTGCTCGAGAATGGCCTCCACCAACGCATCGCCTTCACCGGCGCCGCCGGAGTTGAGCTCCAGCAAACGGTCGCGACCGGTGTGCAGCTCGGCCTCCAGGCGCTCGCGTTCGGTACGGGCCTCGTCGATCAGAGCCTGCCATTGGCCATCATCGGCTTCCTCCAGCAAGGGCAGCAGGCGCGGGCCGAACTGGTGCTGCAAGGCGTTTCCGGTCGGGCAGGTGTTGAGGAAGGCATTCAGGGCTTCGTGATACCACTGGAACAGCCGCGCCTGGGGGCTGGTTTCCAGGTACGGCGCATGCAGCTCGATGGTGTGCTTCTGGCCGATCCGGTCCAGACGACCGATACGTTGTTCCAGCAGGTCCGGGTGCGCCGGCAGGTCGAACAGCACCAAATGATGGGCAAACTGGAAGTTGCGTCCCTCACTGCCGATTTCCGAACAGATCAGTACCTGGGCACCAAACTCTTCGTCGGCGAAATAGGCCGCCGCGCGGTCGCGCTCCAGGATATTCATGCCTTCGTGGAACACCGTGGCCGGGATGCCGGAGCGCACGCGCAGGGCGTCCTCCAGGTCCATGGCGGTTTCGGCGTGGGCACAGATCACCAGCACTTTGGTGCGCTTGAGCATCTTCAGGGTGTCGATCAGCCATTCGACCCTCGGGTCGAAACGCCACCAGCGTTCTTCTTCGCTGGCGTCCGGCTGTGCCTGGAAGCTGACTTCCGGGTACAGCTCGGGGTGATCGCCCAAGGGCAGTTCGAGGTACTCGGGCGGGCACGGCAGCGGGTAGGCGTGCAGCTTGCGCTCGGGGAAGCCCTGTACGGCGGCGCGGGTGTTGCGAAACAGCACGCGACCGGTACCGTGGCGATCCAGCAGTTCACGCACCAGGCGGGCACTGGCCTCGACATCGCCATCATTGACGGCGGTCAGCAATGCTTCGCCTTCGTTCCCCAGGAAACCCTGGATGGTCTTGTGGGCTTCGGGCGAGAGGCGGCCTTTGTCCAGCAACTCCTGCACGGCTTCGGCCACCGGACGATAGTTTTCGCTCTCGGCGCGGAAGGCCTTGAGGTCATGGAAACGGTTCGGGTCCAGCAGGCGCAGGCGGGCGAAATGGCTGTCCTGACCCAGTTGTTCCGGGGTCGCGGTCAGCAGCAGCACGCCCGGGATGGTTTCGGCAAGCTGCTCGACCAGGGCGTATTGAGGGCTAACCTGGTCTTCGTGCCACACCAGGTGATGGGCTTCGTCGACCACCAGCAGGTCCCAGCCGGCGGCGAACAGCGCGTCCTGGGCCTTTTCGTCGTCCACCAGCCACTCCAGCGCCACCAGGGCCAATTGGGTGTCTTCGAACGGGTTGCTGGCATCGCTTTCGATGAAGCGCTCTTCGTCGAACAGCGCGACCTGGAGGTTGAAGCGCCGACGCATTTCCACCAGCCACTGGTGCTGGAGGTTTTCCGGCACCAGGATCAGGACGCGGTTGGCACGGCCGGACAGCAACTGGCGATGGATGACCAGGCCGGCTTCGATGGTCTTGCCCAGGCCCACTTCGTCGGCCAGCAATACCCGCGGCGCAATGCGGTCGGCCACTTCACGGGCAATATGCAGTTGGTGGGCGATCGGCTGGGCACGTACGCCGCCCAGGCCCCACAGGGAAGACTGTAGCTGGCGGCTGGTGTGTTCCAGGGTGTGATAGCGCAGGGAGAACCAGGCCAGCGGGTCGATCTGGCCGGCGAACAGACGGTCGCTGGCGAGGCGGAACTGGATAAAGTTCGACAGTTGGGTCTCGGGCAGGGTGACCACTTCGTTCTGCTCGTTGAGACCGTGGTAGACCAGCAGCCCATCGACGTCATCGACTTCGCGCACGGTCATTTTCCAGCCTTCGAAGTGAGTGATCACATCGCCCGGCGAAAACCGTACACGGGTAAGTGGCGCATTCCGTAGCGCGTACTGGCGAGTGTCGCCAGTGGCCGGATAGAGCACGGTCAACAAGCGGCCGTCCTGTGCCAGAACGGTGCCTAAACCCAGCTCGGCTTCGCTGTCACTGATCCAGCGTTGCCCCGGTTGATACTGCTGCGCCATGCTGCCTGACTCCCGCCTTGAAAAAGCCGGTTATCTTAACGGAAGGATCCTTCATACCAAAGGATTTACGTACGCTGATTCGTCGCGATGCTACGGAACTTATGCTTGCCCGGCGATCAAACAAGCTCGGCCTTGGTCATCGCCGCAATTGCCAACTGGGTCACAAGTTTCGGACCGGCGGTTCAAGCTGCCACTTTAGCCGCCGACAACCTGAAGACAGGAGAACCTTATGTTGCCACCCATACTCCCTTTGAGCGTTGTACCCATCACCGCTCAACAGGATCCGGTTCGCCAGCGACCGGACATACCGCCCGTGGTCCCGGTGCAGCAAAGCTCCAACGAAAGCACCATCGACCTGCAAAACCGCGACCCGGAAGAGACCGCGCTGCTGTTGCGCGAGGAACAGCAGCGCCAGCAGGAGCGCGAGCGCCGCCGCCGCGAGGCCGATGAAGACCCTGAAGAGCACCTGGCCGTACCGGGTACCGAACTCAACGCCGACAATACCGTGCCGGTGGTGCCGCTGATCGACGAAGAGTCACGCCAAGGCCTGTGGGTCGATATCCAGATCTGATCCTGGGTGTCTGGCTGCATTCACAGGCTGGTCAACGCCGCCAACAGCCCGCATCATGGGCGCATCCGCAATTCACTGCACGATGCCCACACGCTATGAGCCAAGACGACAAGCTGATCGACCTCAGTGCCGAGCGCGCCAAGCGCGTTCACGACCTCAACGAAAAACGCCTCAATGAAGTCCGCCAGGCTTTCGAACAGGCCATGCCGTTGGGCAAGCCCAAGAAAAAGCCGAAGAACAAACCGAAAAAGCGCTGAACCCCCTCGATCCATTGATGCAGATCAGTTATTTCCCCACCTTTATGCCCCGTCGCGGGCGTTATTGACCCCGGTCAATTTTCATCCAGGCCTGATTGGTTACCTTGAACCCATCGCAACAGGGGCAAGACCAGGAGGCCAGTCATGTTTTTCGATAATGTGGTGTTTGCCGGGGTGTTGACGGTCGGCCTCATGTTCGTGTTTTTCGCAGGTTTTGGATTATTCATCTGGAAAGACGCACACAAGCGGAAAAAACCGTAGGTCTTTCTGGCTACAACGAGCACGCAAGGCATTTTGGGCGACTTCGGTCGCCCTTTTTTTTGGCAAATTTCCTGATCACGCAAAACTACGGTGGGAGCGGGCTTGCTCGCGAAAGCGTCGGGTCAGTCATCTATTCAGTGCCCGACATACCGCTTTCGCGAGCAAGCCCGCTCCCACAAGTTGCCCAGTGTCTGGGCATAAAAAAAGGTGCGATCCGCGAGGGTCGCACCTTTTTTGTTAGCCGCTGGAATCAGCTGCCGATGGCCTTGGACGCCAGCCAGAACAGCGCCGCCGACAGCGCCACCGTCGCCGGCAGGGTCAGTACCCAGGCCAGCAGGATGGTGCGTACGGTGCCGCCTTGCAGGCCGCTCTTGTTAGCGACCATGGTGCCCGCCACGCCGGAGGACAGCACGTGGGTAGTAGAAACCGGCAGGCTGAAGATATTCGCCGCGCCGATCATGCACGCGGTGGTGATCTGCGCCGACATACCTTGCGCATAGGTCATGCCTTGTTTGCCGATCTTCTCGCCGATGGTCAGCACCACGCGCTTCCAGCCGACCATGGTGCCCAGGCCCAGTGCCAGTGCGACTGCCAGGATCACCCAGAACGGGGCGTACTCGGTGGTGGCGGTCAGGTCCTTGCGCAGCTTGTTCAAGTCGTCTTTCTCGCGAGCCGCCAAGCCTGGCAACTTGCCTACCTTCTTCGCCGTGTCGTCCAGGCAGAGCAGGTAGCGACGAACCTCGATGCGTCGTTCCGACGGCAGCGAATGGTAGTCCGCCACGCCTTTGAGCGTGTCGAGCAGGGCATTGATGGTCGGTTCGGTCTGCTGCGGGTTGCAGCGGAATTTCTCGGGCAGGTCGCCGTTCACGCTTTTGCCCAGCGCCAGGTATTCACCCAGGGACTCGTGGTTGCGTTGGTAGAACTGGCTCAGGTGCAAGGTTGCGTCACGGGTCCGCTCGATCTGGTAGGTGGTGCTGCCCAGATCCAGTACGAACTGCGCCGGCACGATACCGATCAGCACCAGCATGATCAGGCCGATACCTTTCTGGCCATCGTTGGAGCCGTGGACAAAGCTGACGGCCATGGCCGAGATCACCAGTACCAGGCGGTTCCAGAACGGCGGGTGTTTCTTGTCGTCGATCTGGCGGCGCTGTTCCGGCGTCTTGTGCATCTTCGACAGCGGACGCCACCATTTCAGGCCGATCAGCACCAGGGCGGCGATCAGGAAACCGGCCATGGGCGAGAACACCAGGGAAGCGCCGATATCGATCGCCTTCTGCCAGTTCACCCCGTCGGCCAACGGGATATCGTTGATCAGCGCGTTGGCCAGACCCACGCCGAGGATCGAACCGATCAATGTGTGGGAACTGGATGCCGGGATACCGAAGTACCAAGTGCCCAGGTTCCAGGTGATGGCCGCTGCGAGCAGCGAAAACACCATGGCCAGCCCGTGTCCGGTGTTCACATTGATCAGCAGCTCCACGGGCAACAGGTGAACGATGGCGTACGCCACCCCCACGCCGCCCAGCAACACGCCGAGAAAATTGAACACACCGGAAAAGAACACCGCCAGGTGAGGCGGCATGGCTTTGGTGTAGATAACAGTGGCAACCGCGTTAGCGGTGTCATGAAAGCCGTTGATGAACTCGAAGGCGAGGACAAAAGCCAGGGCGAGCAAGAGGCTCACAAGCACCCAAGCATCCAGTCCGCTGAATAAATCGATCATGAAGGTTTTCTGACCCGGTCATAAGGGGGCGCGATTATGCCAGAAAACCTCGGTAATCGATGCACTGCCTGCTCATCGGTAACATTCTTCAACGAAAATAATTGTAGGACCGTCTCAGGCGCCAGGTTTGCCGCGGGTTGCGTAACCCTTTGAATCAGGGGCGCAAAGCACACTTGGCCAGGATCACGGCGAGCTGAATGATGCCGTGAGCGGTTGTATGAAATTTCTGAAAAGAAGGTCGGCCATGACCCTTCCGGACCGTCGGGCAGGAGCGGATGGCGGCCCGCTCATGGCGGGCGTGCGCTACGGATTCCAGCCTGGGTGGCGGCCGGAAACCTCTTCACAGGAACCTTGGGTGCTGAGCGTCACTGCTCTTCGGCTTTAAGTTCCTTTTCCATTTTCTGGAGTTCTTGGGTGAAGGCCTGGTCCTGAACGGTGGCGCGCTTACGCCAGGGTTTGCGTTCCGGTTCAGGTTGCGCGGCGTAGGTGGTGACTTCCCCGCCGTAAACTTCCTTGTAACGTTGTTCCTGGCGCTCAAGTTCCGCGCGCAGTTCGTCTTTCGTCACAGTTTTACCTAAATTAATTGAAGTTGAATCTGGTGATACGCACTGCATGTGGACATGCAGACGGCCACGGCACCAGAGCTGACAGCTGACGTAGCATCAGGGCTTCGCGTTGTTGCCAAACAGGGGAAGCGACCATAAAGGCGCTCCGGGCACCAGGCTAATGACCACGGCGCCAGCGTACGAGAACGGTTGATTGGCCGTACCGTCACTGTTTTGCATTATAGCGGCCCAGCCGAATAACACTATCGGGAAAATTAAAAGGTGCTGTTGTTGTGTGAACTCATGTTTGTATGTGCAACTTGTATCACCGCGTGAAAAAGGTCGGCGAGTACCGCTATCCAGATGCCGTTTACGCCGACAAGTTCAATTTACCCCACGCCTTCACGCCAAACTCGAGTCATTGTTTGCTGCAACTTAACTCAAACGTGTTCGCAGCGGGAGCCATTCGATAGCGGACCCGATTGCGATTATCGGTCGGCGGTTCGATAATCGAACGCTCTCGGCCGGCGGCCCTTGCTTGCCCATCGGGCAGCCGCTTGAATAGCCGTCATTCCCGGGGAAGGATCAGACATGAACGACCAATTGCGCAATGCCTTCACTTCTGTCGCGCCACCGATCGTCGCCTCGCCGGCCAAGCGGATCCAGGCCCTGACCGGTGATCCCGACTTCATGACGTCCCTGGCCCGTGGCTTGGCCGTGGTCCAGGCCTTCCAGGAGCGCAAGCGGCACCTGACCATCGCCCAGATCAGCCATCGCACGGAAATTCCCCGCGCCGCTGTCAGGCGTTGCCTGCATACCTTGATCAAGCTGGGCTACGCCACCACGGACGGGCGCACCTATTCGCTGCTACCCAAAGTGTTGACCCTCGGTCACGCCTATCTGTCTTCCACACCCCTGGCCGTTTCTGCCCAGCCGTACCTGGACCGCATGAGCGAGCAACTGCACGAAGCCTGCAACATGGCCACGCTCGAAGGCGACGACATTCTCTATATCGCCCGCTCCGCGACCACCCAGCGCCTGATTTCGGTGGACCTGTCGGTGGGCGGGCGCCTGCCAGCCTATTGCACCTCCATGGGCAGGATTCTCCTGGCGGCCCTGGATGATGCGTCGTTGCGCGACTACCTCGACCACGCCGACCTGCAGGCCAAGACCAGCCGCACCTTGCACACACCTGAGGCTTTGCTCGAGTGCCTGCAACAGGTGCGGCAGCAGGGCTGGTGCATCGTCGACCAGGAACTGGAACAGGGTCTGCGTTCGATTGCCGTACCGGTGTACGACGCTTCCGGTCAAGTAGTGGCCGCGCTCAACGTCAGTACCCATGCCGGACGGGTCAGCCGCAATGAGTTGGAGCAACGCTTCCTGCCTGGCCTGCTGGGGGCCAGTCGCGACCTGAGCGCGCAGCTGTTCACTTAAGCTGTTCGATAAACGCACACAGTCGGCGGCGATGAATTGACGGTGTTTGCCCAGCCTCATTAATGTCGCGCAGCGTCATCCGGCGTGTGTCGCCGGGTCTCCGTTCGTCCGCCTGCGTTTTTCGCTTGGAATAAAAATAAAATGAACCAGCCCCAGACCTCCGTAGGCAATTGCCTCGATGTGCAGTCCTTCATCAATACCCAGCCCATATCGCGTTATCAGTGGCGGGTGGTGATTCTGTGTTTCCTGATTGTGTTCCTCGACGGCCTCGATACGGCCGCGATGGGCTTCATCGCCCCGGCGCTGTCCCAGGATTGGGGCATCGATCGCGCCAGCCTCGGCCCGGTAATGAGTGCCGCGCTGATTGGCATGGTGTTCGGCGCACTGGGTTCAGGGCCGTTGGCTGACCGCTTCGGGCGAAAAGTCGTACTGGTGGGCGCGGTCGTGCTGTTCGGCGCGTTCAGCCTGGCCTCGGCCTACAGCACTAACGTCGATCAATTGCTGGTGTTGCGGTTCCTGACCGGCCTGGGTTTGGGCGCCGGAATGCCGAACGCTACCACTTTGCTCTCGGAGTACACCCCGGAACGCAAGAAATCACTGTTGGTGACCAGCATGTTCTGTGGCTTCAACCTGGGCATGGCGGGCGGCGGATTCATCTCCGCCAAGTTGATCCCGGCCTTCGGTTGGCACAGCCTGCTGCTGATCGGCGGGGTGCTGCCGTTGATCCTGGCGGTCGTGTTGCTGTTCTGGCTGCCGGAGTCGGCGCGTTACCTGGTGGTGCGCAACCGCGGCACCGACAAAGTGCGCAAGACCCTGGCGCCGATCGAGCCGCACACGGTTGCCCAAGCGGCGAGCTTCAGCGTACCGGAACAGAAAACCGTCAAAGCCCGCAACGTGCTGGCGGTGATTTTCTCCGGTACCTACAGCGCCGGCACCTTGCTGCTGTGGCTGACCTATTTCATGGGCCTGGTGATTGTCTACCTGTTGACCAGTTGGCTGCCGACCTTGATGCGCGACAGTGGCGCGAGCATGGAGCAGGCCGCGTTTATCGGCGCGTTGTTTCAATTCGGCGGCGTGTTGAGCGCTGTGTTTGTCGGTTGGGCGATGGACCGGTTCAATCCGCATAAGGTCATCGGCCTTTTCTATCTGATGGCCGGGGTGTTTGCCTACGCGGTGGGGCAGAGCCTGGGCAACATCACCTTGCTCGCCACCCTGGTGCTGGTGGCCGGCATGTGCGTCAACGGTGCGCAATCGGCGATGCCTTCCCTGGCGGCGCGTTTCTACCCGACCCAGGGCCGGGCCACCGGGGTCTCGTGGATGCTGGGTATCGGTCGTTTCGGCGCGATCCTCGGCGCCTGGATGGGCGCCACACTGCTGGGGCTGGGCTGGAACTTCGAACAGGTCCTGACGGCGCTGGTTATTCCTGCGGCCCTGGCGACCACGGCGGTGGTGATCAAGGGCATGGTCAGTCATGCGGATGCGACCTGAGCCCACGACCTAACCCCAGTGGAACACCTGTGGGAGCGGGCTTGCTCGCGAATGCAGTGGGTCAGACAAAGTAATGCAGCCTGAGACACCGCATTCGCGAGCAAGCCCGCTCCCACAGGGGGCTGTGTGCTTGGATAAATCGATAGCCAAACAACAATCTGTTCGATAAACGAACACTCAGTCGATTATCGGATTGTTTTGCCGTCATCCCGAAGCTTAATCTTCAGTCACTCCGGCGCTTAACCTCGCGCCTTTTTCTTCATGTCGGTCTACTGGATAACGGGAGCCTGCCCCATGGCTGAAATCCTTTCGCTGCACGACGCGGTGAAGCAATTCGTCAATGACGGCGATACCGTCGCGCTCGAAGGCTTCACTCACCTGATTCCTACGGCGGCGGGTCATGAAATCATTCGTCAGGGCAAGAAAGATCTGACCCTGGTGCGCATGACGCCTGACCTGATCTATGACCAGTTGATCGGCGCCGGTTGTGCTCGCAAGTTGATTTTCTCCTGGGGCGGCAACCCTGGCGTCGGGTCGTTGCACCGCTTGCGCGATGCCGTGGAGAAACAATGGCCACACCCACTGGAGATCGAGGAACACAGCCACGCCGACCTGGCCAATGCCTACGTCGCCGGCGCTTCCGGCCTGCCGTTCGCGGTGTTGCGGGCCTACGCCGGTTCTGACCTGCCGAAGGTCAACCCGCTGATCAAGAGCGTGACCTGTCCCTTCACCGGTGAAGTCTTGGCCGCCGTGCCTTCGGTGCGCCCGGACGTCACGGTGATCCATGCCCAGAAAGCCGACCGCAAGGGCAACGTGTTGCTATGGGGCATCCTCGGTGTGCAGAAAGAAGCTGCCCTGGCCGCCAAGCGTTGCATCGTCACCGTGGAAGAAATCGTCGACGACTTGAACGCGCCGATGAACGCCTGCGTGCTGCCGACCTGGGCGTTGAGCGCCGTGTGCCATGTCCCCGGCGGTGCCCATCCGTCCTACGCCCACGGCTACACCGAGCGTGACAACCGTTTCTACCAGGCGTGGGACCCGATCGCCCGGGACCGTGAGACCTTTACCGCATGGATCAACGAATACATTCACGGCACTCGAGATTTCAGTGAATTCCAGGCCCGGCTGGCAGCCGCTTCGCAGGTGAAACCATGAACTACTCCACCAACGAAATGATGACCGTCGCCGCGGCGCGTCGCTTGAAGAACAATGCCGTGTGCTTCGTCGGCATCGGCCTGCCGTCGAAAGCGGCCAACCTGGCGCGGCTGACCTCGTCGCCGGACGTCGTGCTGATCTACGAATCGGGTCCGATCGGTGCCAAGCCCAGCGTACTGCCACTGTCCATCGGCGACGGAGAGCTGGCGGAAACCGCGGACACTGTCGTACCGACCGGTGAGATTTTTCGCTACTGGTTGCAGGGCGGGCGTATCGATGTCGGTTTCCTTGGCGCGGCCCAGGTCGACCGTTTTGGCAACATCAACACCACGGTGGTGGGCGACTACCATCAGCCGAAAGTCCGCTTGCCGGGTGCCGGTGGCGCGCCGGAAATCGCCGGTTCCGCCAAAAGCGTGTTGATCATCCTCAAGCAGTCGGCGCGTTCGTTTGTCGACAAGCTGGATTTCATCACCTCGGTGGGCCATGGCGAAGGCGGTGATTCGCGCAAGCGTCTTGGCCTGCCCGGGGCGGGGCCCGTGGGCATCATCACCGACTTGTGCATCATGGAACCGGAAGCCGGCAGCCATGAATTCGTGGTCACCGCGCTGCACCCCGGCGTGACCCGCGAGCAAGTCATTGCGGCCACCGGGTGGGCGATCCGTTTCGCCGACCAGGTGCAAACCACCGCCGAGCCGACCGAGGTGGAGCTGCGCGCACTGCGCGACCTGGAAGCTCGCACCGCGGCGGCCCACGGCCAGGCACCGGGAGAAGCTTGATGCGCGACGTGTATATCTGTGATGCGATTCGAACCCCGATCGGTCGGTTTGGCGGCGGTTTGTCCGCCGTGCGCGCCGATGACCTGGCCGCTGTGCCGATCAAGGCGCTGATGGAACGCAATCCATCGGTGGACTGGAGTGCGGTGGATGAGGTGTTCCTCGGCTGTGCCAACCAGGCCGGTGAAGACAACCGCAACGTGGCGCGCATGGCGCTGCTGTTGGCGGGCCTGCCGCAGAGTATTCCCGGCGTGACCCTCAATCGCCTTTGCGCCTCGGGCATGGACGCCATCGGCACCGCGTTCCGCGCCATTGCCAGCGGTGAGATGGAACTGGCCATCGCTGGCGGCGTGGAGTCGATGTCTCGGGCGCCGTTCGTGATGGGCAAGGCCGACGCCGCGTTTTCCCGCAACATGAAGCTGGAAGACACCACCATCGGCTGGCGTTTCATCAACCCATTGATGAAAGCCCAGTACGGCGTGGACGCGATGCCGCAGACCGCCGATAACGTGGCCGATGAATACGCCGTGTCCCGCGCCGACCAGGACGCTTTCGCCTTGCGCAGCCAACAGCGAACGGCGGCGGCCCAGGCGGCAGGGTTTTTCGCCGAAGAAATCGTGCCGGTGCGCATCACTCATAAAAAAGGCGAAACCGTGGTCGAACAGGACGAGCACCCGCGCGCCGACACCACGCTGGAAACCTTGGGCAAACTCAAACCGGTCAATGGCCCTGACAAGACCGTCACTGCCGGCAACGCTTCGGGTGTCAACGACGGCGCGGCCGCCTTGATCCTGGCGTCGGCCGAAGCGGTGAAAAAACACGGCCTGACGCCTCGGGGCAAAGTGTTGGGCATGGCCAGCGCAGGCGTCGCGCCACGGGTGATGGGCATTGGCCCGGTGCCGGCGGTGCGCAAGCTCACTGAACGCCTGGGCCTGGCGGTCGCGGATTTCGATGTGATCGAACTCAATGAAGCCTTTGCCAGCCAGGGCCTGGCGGTGCTGCGGGACTTGGGGCTGGCGGACGATGCGCCGCAGGTCAACCCGAACGGCGGCGCTATCGCCCTCGGCCATCCACTGGGCATGAGCGGGGCACGCTTGGTGATGACGGCGCTGCACCATTTGGAAAAAACCGGCGGCAAGAAAGGCCTGGCGACCATGTGCGTCGGCGTCGGCCAGGGTCTGGCATTGGCCATCGAACGCGTCTGACGCGTCGCTCTACTAATAAGAAAACCGAGGAATGCTTCATGACTGACAAGCCTGGTTATCGTCGCCCCCAAGCGGGCACCCAGCCGGAGTATCTGCACCCGCCGTACCAGTCCACCAACCTGCGCTCGCCGTCCAAGCCGTTGGTGTTCCTGCCCCATTCGCTGTCGGAAATTACCGGCCCAACGGTAGGCGCCGACCGCCTGCAGGAAAAGGACCACGACCTGACCGCCCAGCATGCCGGCGAGCCACTGGGTGAGCGGATCATCATTCACGGGCGGGTGCTGGATGAGCACGGCGAGCCGGTGCCCGGCATCCTGGTGGAAATCTGGCAGGCCAACGCCGCCGGCCGCTATAACCATGACCGTGACGACCATGACGCGCCGCTGGACCCGAACTTCACCGGCACCGGTCGCACCGTGACCGATGCCGACGGCTGGTATCAGTTCCAGACCATCAAGCCCGGCGCCTATCCGTGGGGCAACCATCACAACGCCTGGCGCCCGGCGCATATCCATTTCTCACTGTTCGGGCCGAGCATCCTGACGCGCCTGGTGACGCAGATGTATTTCCCGGGCGATCCCTTGCTGGAATACGACCCGATATACAACTGCGTGCCGGACACCCGCGCCAAGGAGCGCCTGATCGCCCGTTTCGACCTGGAAAAAACCGTCCCTCACTACGCCCTCGGTTACCGCTGGGACATCGTCTTGCGCGGCCGCGATGCCACGCCGATGGAGAAATAAGATGACGCTCACCGCCACCACGTCCCATACCGTTGGCCCTTACTACCACATCGGCCTGACCTGGCTGAACCGCGAAGACCTGACCGTTGCCCAAACCCTTGGCCAACGTGTGGCAATCACGGGGCAGGTGGTCGACGGTAATGGCCAGTTCGTCAACGACGCGATGCTGGAAGTCTGGCAGGCCAACGCCGCCGGCAAATACGCCCACCCGGAAGACGACCAGGACAAGCCCCTGGACCCGCACTTCGAAGGCTTCGGTCGAGTGCCGGTGGACGCCGAAGGGCGCTTCCGCTTCACCACCATCAAGCCGGGCACGGTGCCAGGGCTGGGCGGTACGACCCAGGCGCCGCATCTGGTCGTGCTGGTGTTCGCACGTGGGCTGGTCAAGCATTTGCTGACACGCGTCTACTTTGACGGCGAACAGGCCAACGAAGCTGACCCGCTGCTGGCCTGCGTCCCCGAGGAGCGCCGCGGCACCCTCGTCGCCAAGCCCGATGCGTCGGGCGTGTACCAGTGGAACGTGATCCTGCAGGGCACGGATGCCGAGACGGTGTTCTTCGATTATTGAGTGATGGGCGATTTTGTGGCGAGGGAGCTTGCTCCCGCTCGGCTGCGAAGCAGTCGCAAACCCGGCTACCACGACCGGCCTGATACACCGGGTCGTCAGCTTGGGCTTGCTGCGCAAGCCAGCGGGAGCAAGCTCCCTCGCCACAGAGATGATGCAATCCCTGTGAGAGCAAGGCTTGCCCGCGATAGCGTCAGTCCAGGCAATGCAATACTGTGGAACGGGAGTGTTACGAAGTGTGTCTAGACTTCGTCAGCCCCAACGAGTGAATAACCCATGACCATCCCAATCAGCCATTACACCGGTGAAGAACGCAGCAAGCGCATCTTCGCCATCGTCGGTGCTTCATCCGGCAACCTGGTCGAATGGTTCGACTTCTACGTCTATGCGTTCTGTGCGATATATTTCGCGCCGGCGTTCTTCCCCTCGGACAACCCGACGGTGCAACTGGTCAACACGGCCGGTGTGTTCGCCGCCGGGTTCCTGATGCGCCCCATCGGCGGCTGGATTTTCGGTCGAGTGGCGGATCGTCACGGGCGCAAGAATTCGATGATGATCTCGGTGCTGATGATGTGCTTCGGCTCGTTGCTCATCGCCTGCCTGCCCACCTACAAGGACATCGGCGTCTGGGCGCCAGTGCTGCTGTTGCTCGCGCGCTTGCTGCAAGGCCTGTCGGTGGGCGGCGAATACGGCACCACCGCCACCTACATGAGTGAAGTGGCCCTCAAGGGCCAGCGCGGCTTCTTCGCCTCGTTCCAGTACGTGACGCTGATTGGCGGGCAGTTGCTGGCGGTGTCGCTGGTGGTGGTCCTGCAACAGTTTCTCAACGAGGACGAACTGCGTGCCTACGGCTGGCGGATTCCGTTCGTGGTAGGCGCCGCGGCGGCGTTGATTTCCCTGCTTCTGCGTCGCTCGTTGAAGGAAACCAGCAGCAAGGAAATGCGCGAGAACAAAGACGCCGGCAGCATCGCCGCGCTGTTTCGCGACCACAAGGCGGCGTTCATCACCGTGCTCGGCTACACCGCCGGTGGTTCGCTGATTTTCTACACCTTCACCACCTACATGCAGAAATACCTGGTGAACACCGCAGGCCTGCATGCCAAGACAGCCAGCTACATCATGACCGGCGCGCTGTTCCTCTACATGTGCATGCAACCGCTGTTCGGCATGCTGGCGGACAAGATCGGACGGCGTAACTCCATGCTCTGGTTCGGTGGCCTGGGAGCGTTGTGCACGGTGCCGATCCTGCTGACGCTCAAAAGCATCAGCAGCCCGTTCCTGGCGTTTGTCCTGATTACGTTGGCGCTGGCGATCGTCAGTTTCTATACCTCCATCAGCGGCCTGGTGAAAGCCGAAATGTTTCCACCTGAAGTGCGGGCACTGGGAGTAGGGTTGGCTTACGCGATGGCCAATGCGATTTTTGGCGGATCGGCCGAATACGTCGCCTTGAGCCTGAAGGCCCAGGGCATGGAAAACGCCTTTTATTGGTATGTCACGGTGATGATGGTGGTGGCGTTCCTGTTCAGCCTGCGCCTGCCCAAGCAGCCGGCATATTTGCACCATGACCTGTGAGTGGTGAACCTAAGGCCCGTTAGATTCATTGTGGCGAGGGAGCTTGTGGCGAGGGGATTTATCCCCGTTGGGCTGCGCAGCAGCCCCTCGGTCGGCTCGATCAGTCGTCTGACGAGGGCAGGTATTAAGGGCCGCTTCGCGCCCCAGCGGGGATAAATCCCCTCGCCACAGCAAGCAGTGACTACAAAGGCATCCATTTTTCGAAGGACTGTTTATGAGCGAACGACCGGGCAATCAGCTGTTCGATGCCTACTTCACCGCCCGCGACATGCGCGAGGTGTTCTGCGATGCAGGGCGGGTGCAGGCCATGCTGGACGTCGAGGCCGCATTGGCCCGGGCCCAAGCGCGAGTGGGGTTGATCCCCCAGGACGCGGTGGCGCCGATCGAGAGCGCCTGCCGTGCCCAGTTGTACGATTTTTCGGCGTTGAGCGAAGCGATTGCCAGTGCCGGCAACTCGGCGATTCCGCTGGTCAAGGCGCTCGGCAAACACATCGCCACCCAGAGCGCCGAGGCTGAACGTTATGTACACCTGGGCGCCACCAGCCAGGACGTGATGGACAGCGGATTGGTGCTGCAACTGCGCCGAGCGTTGGACTTGATCGAGGCAGAGCTGGCGCAACTGGCCGTCACCCTGGCCCGACAAGCCGAGCGCTACGCCGCCACACCGCTGGCCGGGCGTACTTGGTTGCAACACGCAACCCCGGTAACCCTGGGCATGAAGATCGCCGGTTGGCTGGGGGCGATCACCCGCAGTCGCCAACGCCTGCGGGAACTCAAGCCGCGTTTGCTGGTGCTGCAATTCGGCGGCGCCTCCGGAACGCTCGCCGCCTTGGGTGAACAGGCGCTGCCGGTCGCCGAAGCCCTGGCCGCCGAGTTGCAACTGAACCTGCCTGAGCAACCGTGGCACACCCAGCGCGATCGCCTGGTGGAGTTCGGCGCGGTGCTAGGGTTGATCGCCGGCAGCCTGGGCAAATTGGGGCGCGATATCAGCCTATTGATGCAGACCGAGGCCGGCGAAGCGTTCGAACCTTCTGCACCGGGCAAGGGCGGTTCGTCGACGATGCCGCACAAGCGCAACCCGGTGGGCGCGGCGGTGCTGATCGGCGCGGCGACACGAGTGCCTGGCCTGTTGTCGACGCTGTTCAGCGCCATGCCTCAGGAGCACGAGCGCAGCCTGGGCCTGTGGCACGCCGAATGGGAAACCCTGCCGGAGATCTGCTGCCTGGTCTCCGGCGCCTTGCAACAGGCGCGACTGCTGGCCGAAGGGCTGGAAGTGGACGCGGCGCGCATGGCCCGCAACCTGGAACTGACCCAGGGGTTGGTGCTGGCCGAAGCGGTGAGCATTGTCCTGGCCCAGCGGGTTGGTCGTGACACCGCCCATCATCTGCTGGAGCAATGTTGCAAGCGCGCCGTGGCCGAACAGCGGCATCTGCGCGCTGTGCTGGGAGACGAACCCCAGGTCAACGCGCAGTTATCCGCGACCGAGCTCGACCATCTGCTCGACCCGGCCCACTACCTCGGCCAGGCCCAGACCTGGGTCGCCCGAGCCGTGGCCGAACACCTTGCCTTGAATGCCTGAAAGGAGATTGTTGTGGGATTCGTCAAACTCGCCGAGGGCGATCTGAACTACCGATTGGACGGGCCGCAAGACGCCCCGGTGCTGGTGCTCTCCAACTCCCTGGGCACCGACCTGCACATGTGGGACGAGCAGATCCCGGCCTTCAGCGAACATTTTCGCGTGCTGCGTTTCGACACCCGTGGTCATGGCCAGTCGCTGGTGACCGAAGGCCCCTACAGCATTGAACAGCTGGGCCACGATGTGCTGGCGATGCTTGATCAGTTGAACATCGACAAGGTGCATTTCTGCGGCTTGTCCATGGGGGGCTTGATCGGTCAATGGCTGGGCATCAATGCCAGTGAACGCCTGCACAAACTGGTGGTGTGCAACACCGCGGCCAAGATCGGCGACCCGTCGATGTGGAACCCGCGCATCGAAACCGTGCTGCGTGACGGCAAGGATGCGATGGTGGCGTTGCGCGATGCGTCGATTGCCCGCTGGTTTACCCCCGACTTTGCCGAGGCCCAGCCTGCGACGGCGAAAAAAATCACTGACATGCTGGCCGCGACCTCGCCCCAGGGTTATGCCGCCAACTGCGCGGCGGTACGTGACGCCGATTTTCGCGAGCAGTTGTCGTCGATTCGCGTGCCGCTGCTGGTGATCGCCGGCACCGAAGATGCGGTGACGCCACCGTCGGGGGCGCACTTTATCCAAGAGCGCGTCAATGGCGCCGAGTACGCCGAGTTCCATGCGGCGCACCTGTCCAACGTCCAGGCCGGTGCTGCGTTCAGTGCGCGGGTCCTGGATTTCCTGCTTGATTCTGGCCGCGCCTGAGGAGTTTCCTGTGGACGAGAAACAACGTTACGACGAAGGCATGCAAGTACGCCGCGCGGTGCTGGGCGATGCCCACGTCGATCGCAGCCTCAATGCCCTGACCGAGTTCAACAGCGAATTCCAGGAGATGATCACCCGCCACGCCTGGGGAGACATCTGGACCCGCCCGGGCCTGCCGCGCCATACCCGCAGCCTGATCACTATCGCCATGCTGATCGGTATGAACCGCAACGAAGAACTCAAGCTGCACCTGCGCGCCGCCGCCAACAATGGCGTAAGCCGTAGCGAGATCAAGGAAGTGATCATGCAGAGCGCCATTTACTGCGGCATTCCGGCGGCCAATGCCACCTTCCACCTGGCCGAATCCATCTGGGACGAACTGGGTGTCGAATCGCGGGCTTGAGGTCCATCGCTAATCCCTGTGGGGGGGCAATGCTGTGGGAGCAAAGCTTGCTCGCGATGCAATGCCACACTCACCAGAAATGCCACTGACCCACCGCTATCGCGAGCAAGCTTTGCTCCCACACGGGATCCTCAGTGAGCACAGATTTTGTACTCGGCACTGATCCCTTGTGGGAGCGAGCCTGCTCGCGAAAGCGGTGGTACAGCCTCCCTCCATGCTTGGCTTTTACAGCAAGCTAATCGGATAGCTGACGATCAACCGGTTCTCATCGAATTCATTGGTGCTGTAATCCCGGCGCATCGTCGAGTTACGCCATTTCACGTTGAGGCTCTTCAGCACACCGCTCTGCACGGTGTAGGCCAGTTCACTTTCGCGGCCCCATTCCTTGCCGTCG
>NZ_JABWRA010000066.1:0-28412 GCF_014268705.1 Pseudomonas sp. SWRI179
TTGGGGCCGCTTCGCGACCCAGCGGGAGCAAGCTCCCTCGCCACAGGAATTGTGCCTGGCGCCTTATACCGTCACGCGTGCTGCATGGGGGCGTGTTTCGCCAACCTTCCTCACCGCCTGTTCGAAGCGGTCCAGCACCATGCCGACCTCGGTCTCGGTGATGGTCAGGGGCGGAAGGAACCGGAGCACTGCGCCATGGCGCCCGCCGGTTTCCATCATCAAGCCATTGTCGAAGCAGTTGAGCTTGATGGCGTGTGCACGTGCGCCGTCAGCCTGGCCGGCGCGCTGGTTGTCTGCCGGCTGGGTGATTTCCACGCCGATCATCAACCCGCGCCCACGGATGTCGCCGATGAATGGACAACGCCGAGCGATGTCCTGCAGGCCGCTCTCCAGCCGCTCACCCATTCGCGCGGCATGGGCGACGAGATGGTCTCTGCGGATTCGCTGCATGGTGGCGGCGCCGGCAACCATCGCCACCTGATTGCCGCGGAAGGTCCCCGCATGCATGCCAGGCCCCCAGGTATCCAGATGTTCGGCATACACGATCACCGCCAATGGGTAGCCACCGCCGATGGCTTTGGACAGCACCAGGATGTCGGGGACGATGCCGGCGTGCTCGATGGCGAAGGTGCTGCCGGTGCGCCCCAGGCCGGTCTGGACTTCGTCGACGATCAGCAAGATCTCCTGCTCCAGAGTGATTTCCCGCAGGGCCCGCAGCCAGTTGGCCGAGGCCGGGATGCAACCGCCTTCGCCTTGCACCACCTCGACGATGACCGCCGCCGGCTTGGCGACGCCGCCTTCGGGGTCTGAGAGGACGGTGCGGATGTAGTCGATGGACAGTTGATCGGTGTGCTCGCCATGGGTGCCGAACGGGCATCGAAACCGATAGGGAAAGGGCAGGAAGTGCGTGCCTTGGGCGATCAAGCCATCGCCGGATTTGGGCGACAGCTTGCCCATCGCCGACAATGCGCCGGCCGTCATGCCATGGTAGCCGCCGTGGAACGCCATCAAAGGCGAGCGCTTGGTGTAGTGGCGTGCCAACTTGATGGCGGCCTCGACCGCATCCGAACCGCTGGGCCCGCAGAAGAGAATCTTGCTGGTGTCACGCATTGGCGCCGGCAGCATCGAAAACAGTTCCTGCACGAACGCATGCTTGGCCGGCGTGGCCAAGTCCAATGCCTGCTGCAGATGATCGCTGGAGAGGAAGCGCATCACCGCGTCCCGGACTTCGGGTGGATTGTGTCCGAGGGCCAGTGTGCCGGCGTTCGACAGGCAATCGAGAAACTCCTGGCCGCTGGCATCCTTGATACGCATGCCTTTGCCGCTGACGAACAGTCGCTGGAAAGTCTGCGCATAGGTACGTGCGTTCGATTCGATGTTTTCGAGGTAATTGAGTGCTTCCATATTCGATCATCCATTGGCTATGGAAAGTGAACCGAGCGGGGGCGGTTGCTGCTCGACAGCAAGTGCAGCCATTACTTGGCAAGTCGAGCTCATTTCAACAGGCCCCCGCCGTTATCGCGAGTTTTCCTGCCGGCAGCTGTCCCCAATTTCCACGCCAGACATCGGAACGGGCGCGGGGTTAAATACCTGCCACACCGCTGAGTTGCGCCGGAGCCGGGTGCCTTGCTGTCTTCACCTTTGACGCCCTTTGAGAACCCTATGCCTGCCATCAAGCCCCCAGGAAGAATATTGTGGGTGACACTGTGTGCGGTGGCCTTGAGTGGTTGCGTATTGGGCCCTGACTATCGGGTGCCAGACGTTCCGATTGCCGCCCAGTGGCAGGCACCGGTGCCACATGGTGCGTCCGTGGCCGGGTTGACTGACTGGTGGCAGCAATTCGATGACCCGGCGTTGGCCGAACTGTTGCGTCTGGCCGAAGCCGATAGCCCGTCCATGGACCAGGCCTGGGCCAATATTTCCCTGGCCCGTGCGACCGCCGACAGTGACGCCGCCGATGCCTTGCCCAAGTTCGATGGCAGGTTGTCCGGTGGTCGAGGCGGGCAGCAGACCGGTTCTGAACGCCTGGGGGGCTCAGGCTCTTCGGCCACGATGGATGCCGCCTGGGAGCTCGATCTGTTCGGCAAGTTGCGTCGCAACAATGAAGCGGCCAGCTCCCGCGTCGAAGCACGGGTGGATGACTGGCATGACGCGCGGGTTTCGCTGGCGGCCCAAGTCGGTGATTACTACGTGCAATACCGGGGCTGCCAGAAGTTGGCACTGGCCTACCGTGACCAGTCCCAGTCACAACAAGACACTGCACGCATGACGCACCAGTCGTTCGGGGCGGGCTTCACGTCCTCCGCCGACGCAGCGCTGGCCGATGCCAGTGCCGCCAGCAGCGCCGCGACCCTGGTCCAACAGCAGAGCGAATGCCAGGTGCTGCTCAAGAGCCTGGTGGCGCTGACAGGCAGCGATGAACGTCGATTGCTGGAAGTGCTCGGCCACACCCCGGCGCAACTGCCGCAACCGGCAGCACTCAATGTGCAGCAGATTCCGGCCGACTTGCTGCGTCAACGCCCGGACGTCGCTTCCAGTGAGCGCGAGCTGGCAGCGGCGAATGCCGAGATTGGCGTCGCCCAGGCTGATCGCCTGCCGAGCTTGAGTCTTTCCGGGACGATTTCCGTGGGCACCATGGTCGGGCAGCGCAACCGCTCCTGGTCATTGGGCCCGGTACTGTCGATTCCGCTGTTCGACGGTGGCAAGCGTCGCGCGGCGGCGCAGGGGGCCAAGGCCTCCTATGACGCAGCCCTCGCGATCTACCGCCAGACCTTGCGCACCAGTGTGATGGAAGTGGAGCAGGCGTTGGTGCGTCTCGATGCGGCCCGTCGCCGGGAGTCGGATGTAGAGCGTTCCACCGCCGGTTTCCGGGAGTCTTTCGAGGCCATCGACCGCAGTTGGCAGGCTGGCAACGTCAGCCTGCTGGACCGGGAAACCGCACGCCGCCAGGCGCTGACCGCCGAGATCGAATTGATCAGCTTGCAGCAGAATCAGGTGCGCTACTGGATTGCCCTGTACAAAGCGCTGGGAGGCGGCTGGCAAGCCGACCAGCCGCTGGCGCGGAATCGCCCATTGAGCGGAGACGGCGCGTGAGGTCGAGATCGGGCAAGTACGCGTTGGCAATCGTTGTGTGCGCGCTCGTGGTGGCGTTGATCTATTTTCGCCGGGGCACTGAGCCGGCCGAGGCCGCGCCCCGGGTCAGCAGCTTGAGCGTGGAAGTCGTCCAGGCGCAACGCCAGGTCTGGCCGCAATTGTTGTTTGCCACTGGCGCGCTCGCACCCTGGCAGGAAGCGGTGATCAATGCCGAGACCAGTAACCTGCGCATCGCCAGCATTGAGGCCGATGTAGGCAGCCGGGTAAAGAAAGGTCAGTTGCTGGCCACGCTTGCCAGCGAAACGGTGATCGCCGAAGAAAACAAACAGAAGGCGCTCCTCGCCCAGGCCGAAGCCAACCTGGAACAGGCCCGTTCCAATGATCGGCGGGCCCGGGTCGTCGGGCAGGGCGGGGCACTGTCGGAACAACAACGCGAAGACTACCGAATCAAGGTCGCGCTCGCCGAGGCTGATCTCGCCAGTGCCCGCGCCGAACTGCAGAGCACGCGGATCCGGCTCGGACAGACGCGCATCGTCGCCGTCGACGATGGCGTCATTTCGGCGCGCACGGCGCTGCTCGGCAAGGTGCTCTCCGCTGGCGACGAGCTGTTTCGCATGGTGCGCGACAGCCGCATCGAATGGCAGGCCGAGCTGGATGCCCGTCAACTGGCCCAAGTGCAGCCTGGCCAGGTCGCCCGCATGACGTTGCCCGATGGCCAGAGCCTGGAAGGGCGGGTGCGGTTGGTATCACCCACGTTGAATACCAAGACCAGCCGGGGATTGATCTATGTCTCTCTGCCAACCGACAGCGCCGCCCAGGCCGGCATGTATGCCAGTGGCCAGATCGAACTGGCGCCGCGGGAGGCCGTCACGGTGCCGGACACAGCCGTTATCCTGCGGGACGGGCGCTCCTATGTGTTCACGCTCAATGACAACATGCATGTGGTCCAGCGGCCGGTGGTGGTCGGCCGGCGCATGCATCAGGCCGTGGAGATCCTCAGCGGCCTCGATGAGCCTGCGCGCATCGTGCGTGCCGGCGGTGCGTTCCTCAACGATGGCGCGAGCGTGACCCTCGTTCAATCCCAGGTCGCCCAGCCATGAACATTTCAGCCTTGTCGATCCGCCATCCGGTCCCGGCCGTCATGCTGTTCATCCTGCTGACGCTCTTTGGATTGGCGGGCTTTGAAAGACTCGCCATCCAGGACTTTCCGGACATGGACCTGCCGGTGGTGGTGATCAGCGCCTCGCTGGAAGGCGCGGCCCCGGAGCAATTGGAAACGGAAGTGGCGCGCAAGATCGAGGACAAGCTGACGTCCCTGCGCCTGCTCAAGCACGTGACTACGACCATCACCGACGGTGCAGTCAACATCAACGTTAGCTTTGATATCGACAAGGATGGCAACGAGGCGCTCAACGAAGTGCGCAACGCGGTCGACAGTGCCATGGCGCAACTGCCGGCGAGCCTGGATACACCGTCGGTTGCCCGACTGACCACCAGCGCCTCGGCGTTGCTGACCTATGTCATCGACTCCGACAACCTGGATGAAGAAGCCTTGTCCTGGTTCGTCGACAATGAGTTGAGCAAACAGCTGCTGGCGGTGCCCGGGGTGGCCATGATCGCGCGTACGGGCGGGGTCGATCGGGAAGTCCAGGTCGATCTCGACCCTGCGCTGATGGCGGGCCTGGGCATTCGCGTCGCGGACGTCGCCAACCAGTTGCGGGCCATGCAGAAGGACAACTCCGGTGGACAGGGCAACCTGGGCAGCGGTCAGCAAGCCATGCGCACCTTGGGCGCCATTGATGATCCGGCGGCCCTCGGCGCTATCGATATTCCCAGTGGCGACGGGCGCCTGCTTGCCCTGGGGCAGTTGGCCGACATTCGTGACACCCATGCCGAACGTAGCTCGCGGGCGTTTCGCGATGGCCGGCCGGTGATCGGTTTCCAGGTCACGCGTTCCCTGGGATTCTCCGATGTCGGCGTCGCCAATGACGTGCGGCAGGCCATGGCCACGTTTGAGGAACAGCACCCCAACGTGCAGATCGTTGAGGTCAGTGACACGGTCAAGGCCGTGCTCGCCAACTATCACGACTCGATGAATTTGCTGTACGAAGGCATGCTTTTAGCGGTGCTGGTGGTCTGGTGGTTCCTGCGGGACTGGCGCGCCACGCTCATCGTCGCCACGGCGCTGCCGCTGTCGATCATCCCCACTTTCGGCGTGATGTACCTGGCCGGGTTTACCCTCAATTCCGTTTCGTTGTTGGCCCTGGCGTTGGTCATCGGTGTGCTGGTGGACGATGCCATCGTCGAGATCGAGAACATCGCGCGGCACTTGCGTATGGACAAGACCCCGCTCCAGGCCGCCACCGAGGCCGCGGATGAAATCGGCCTGGCGGTGCTCGCCACGACGGTCACCCTGGTCGCGGTGTTCCTGCCCACGGCGTTCATGGGGGGGATCGCCGGGAAGCTGTTCCGCCAGTTTGGTGTGACGGCGTCGGTTGCGCTGCTGTTCTCACTGCTGGTGGCGCGGCTGCTGACGCCGATGATGGCGGCTTATTTCCTCAAGGCGAGGAACGAAGCCGACCATGACAGCGCCTTGATGACCCGTTACCTGGGCTGGATTCACCTCAGCCTGACTCGGCGCAAGACAACGATGGCTCTGGCCGGCCTGTGCTTCGTCGCAGCTCTGGCGTTGGTGCCCTTGCTGCCCACCAGTTTCCTGCCTGCCCAGGACACCGGCCATAGCAAAATCACATTGGAGTTGCCGCCAGGAACGACGCTGGAACACACCAGCGCAATGGCCTTGCAGGCCAGCGAGCGGCTGCGTGAGCTTCCTGACGTTACGCATGTGTTCAGCTCTGTGGGGACCGCCAGCAGTTCCGGCTCGAGCCCTGCCGATATCACCGGTGCTGGCGATGCGGTCCTGACGGTGGAACTTGCACCCCGGGATGCACGCGAGCGCAAGCAGGTGGAGGTGGAAGCGCAGATGCGCCAGGTGTTGCGCACACTCCCGGGCGTGCGCATCAACGTTGGCGGCGATGGCAGCGGAGAGAAGCTCAATATCGTTCTTGCCAGTGATGACGGCGATCTGCTGGAGCGCACGGCAAGCGCCCTTGAGCCCCAGTTACGGGAGCTGCGCGGGATCGGGAACGTCTCGTCAAGCAGCGCCTTGCAACGACCGGAAATCCAGATGCGACCGGATTTTGCCCGGGCGGCGGAACTGGGCATCACCAGCCAAGACATCGCCGATACCTTGCGCATGGCGACTTATGGCGAATACTCCTCGCAACTGGGCAAGATCAATTTGTCCCAGCGCCAGGTGGACGTGCGGGTGCGCATGGATTCGCTGTTGCGCGACGACTTGCAGGCGATCAGTCAATTGCGAGTAACCGGTCGAGACGGCCAGGTCGCCCTGGCCTCGTTGGGGGACATCAGCATGGGCAGCGGGCCGGCGCAAATCAGCCGGCTGGACCGTCTGCGCAATGTCACCCTGTCTGTAGAACTCAATGGTCGCAACCTGGGTGAGGTCATGGCCGAGGCCCGCCAACTGCCAGTGATGCGCAACTTGCCAGCCGAAGTGAAGCTGGTGGAGCAGGGCGAACTGCAGTTGATGACGGAACTGTTCGCCAGCTTCGGCCTGGCCATGGCCATTGGCGTGTTCTGTATCTACTCGGTCCTGGTGTTGCTGTTCCACGACTTCTTGCAACCGGCCACGATTCTTTCGGCACTGCCGCTCTCGCTGGGTGGCGCGTTATTGGCCTTGCTGATCTGCAATTTCAGTTTTTCCCTGCCATCGGTCATTGGCTTGTTGATGCTGATGGGTATCGTGACCAAGAACTCCATTCTGTTGGTGGAGTACGCCATCGTGGCTCGCCGCGATTACGGCCTGGGTCGATACGATGCGTTGGTGGATGCTTGCCACAAACGTGCCCGCCCGATCCTGATGACAACCGTTGCGATGGGTGCCGGGATGTTGCCGACCGCAATGGGAATGGGCGAGGACCCGAGCTTCAGACAGCCGATGGCGGTGGTGGTCATGGGTGGTTTGTTGACATCGACACTGTTGAGCTTGCTGGTGGTACCGGTGATTTTCACTTACGTGGACGATGCGTTGGAATGGGTGAAGCGTTGCACTCGATCGCCAAGGGAGGACGGTACGGCGGAGGGAGGGAACGATATTCCCCCAACAAATACTCGACTCGGTCAGTGAGTGAGCAACCGTTGGGGGGAGTTTTATACGGCTTGTTGAATCGCGTTATTGCCATTCCATTCCATGTGAGCCGGTGTGGCATCCATCGAATGCATCCAACGGATCAGCGAACGACGCCCGCCAATCCCCATCTTTATGGCGGCGCGCTTCAGATAACTTTCAACGGTATTGACTTTCAAGTTCAGTTGCTCGGCAAGTTCGGGGGCGGTGCGCCCGGCCAGCAGCCCCACACACACTTCCGTTTCACGAGAGGACAAACTCAATCCCGATAGAAGCAGTCGATCAGCGAAGCGTTGACGCAGTGCTTCCATACCGCCATTTTCCGAAGCGTCCAACGCCAGGAACGGATCCTGCCGGGTGGACTCCGGTGGAACAAGCGCCGCTACATGCTCCTCGACCATGGGCAATAAAAGACAGGAAAAATCCTTCAGCAGTGCATGTTCTTGGGCGGTAAATCCTTTTGAAAGAGGCGAACGGTAAATAGACAGTACATAACGACGGCCGTTCTTTCGGGTGCTCAGGTGTAACTGGGTCGTTGTGCTGTAGGCAGGCACTTTTTCCGAGCGTTCGCATTTAAGCAAGCATCGGGAGAAGTTGGGTATTTTTTGCGGCGTTGCGTCTTCGAAGAGAATGTCGTCGGCCAGGAAAAATGGCTTGGCGGTATGCGTGTCCATGAGGGCGCCGACGCAAGCGTTGTCCATGCCGACGCAGCCTAGGCTGGAAGTGCTGGGTTCTGACATATTACTTGTGCCGATCCGTTGCTCGGTAATATGTGTGGCGTCCACGGGGATTTCCGTAAGTATCAAGTCATGCAACATGCGCGGGAAATGGCGGCTACCTGTACTGGCAATGACTTTACCAACGTGCGGGAATAATCGTTGTAGGTTCATCCTTTCTCCAAAATCATCCAATTATTTGATTAAAGCTGCAGCTCAGTGTGCATGGGTATCTTTGCCGGAATGTTTCGATCGGCGAGTAGCTGGGGAGTGTCCAGGGATTTATGGAGTCTATCTGACGAGCGGTGTGTCATGCGTGAATGGGTAAATACAGTTGCTCGGTGGATGGCGTTTTTGCTGAGGACCTCCTCATAAGTTTTCAAAGTGCATGGCAATGTGCCGTAAATGATCTGCTCTCCCTTCGAGCCTAATGCGCTGTTGATTCTTTCAATTGGCCAGCCAGAACGTTTCAGGATCTTTTCCATCAAGGTGTCAACGACAATTTCATATGTGTGAATTTTTTGTTGTTGGGCAAACTTAATCATTGACAGGAAAAGTGCCGCTGTGCGAATGTCTACATTAGCTCGGGTGAGTTTTCTCGTGGAAAGATTATTGGCTGAAAGTGCAAATCTAGTGGCTTCCCAACAGTGATTCAAAGGCGGTCTGGTTTTTTCAGTGGGAAGAATAAAGCTCAGGGACCCATTCATCAATGTGGGTTTGCTGGAGGCGCGTAGTCGAACACAGCCGGTGACACGGTCGTTTTCATGGGCGTAGAGATAGAGCGCGTCGGGGTCGTCGTATTCATCCCACTCATAATCGCTGCCTTGATAACTTTTAATGTCCCATTTCTTTCGATCGATGAAGGCGAGTTTTCGAATGGACAATATTTGTTCGAGGGTTTCGAGGGGGATGTTTGAGTAGCTTACGATGCGGGTGGATACGCCGGAAAATTCATAGGTGCACGGGGAGTAGTTCATCGGTGCGACTTCTTGGCTGCAGGTGAAGCTACTGTTAACTTTGCACTAAGGTATTTCAACTGTCCTAAAGTACAGTCTTTGATTTATAGAGTGTGTAGCCTAATTAGGGGGCGGTGCGCTGGCGGGGCGCCTTATAAGTAGAGGGGTACTCGTTAGTTGTGGATTTGTATTGCTTGGTATCCAAAAAAGTATAGGTGCGAAATGGTGGCAAACTGGTGTTGATTAAAGGGTGTTGCCTGAAAATGAAATAAATCTGGCCTCTTGTTTTTTTGACGATCCTAAAAATGTCACCCATAACAGACTGATATTATTTTGTTCAAAAAATTGACGCTCTGAAAATAAACTTCAGTGCCTGTAAACAAAAGGTCATCTAGTCGTGGGCGCGGTGACTTTCTATCGCGGGTTGACTCACGGACAGGGAGTCCAAGGATTATGGATCGGCGAGCGGGTTGAAGAGGTGTGGCACATTGATGGTGGTCTAGTGTGATTGCTCTATTTAAGTTGGTTGTCTGACCTCGTATGACTGAGTTGCTGACTTCATGGCTCTGCCTGAAATCATGCGGAAGGATGATGGATCGATCTGACCCTGGAAACTGGCCGTACCGGCTGCTGATATGGATGGATACTATGAATTATATTGCGCTTTCGTTGTTGACCGTGTTGTTGGTTCCGGGACCAACGAACTCATTGTTGTTGCAAGCGGGTATAAGTAAAGGGCTCAATTCGCTTTCGATGCGCTTCGTTGCAGCAGAATGGTTGGCATACGTTATTCAGATGACGATGTGGGGAGTATTCATTGACTTACTGATAACCGATCACTCGTGGGTAGTGATCGCCACCAAGATCTTTGCTGTGTGTTTTCTGTTTTATATTTCCTTGAAACTTTGGTTCTCGGTAAAAGACCATGGGCCTGGCGCAACGACGGGTATTACCGTTCCGGATTTATTCGTGGCAACGCTGACGAATCCCAAAGGCTTGTTTTTTGTTTCCTTCGTTGCGCCGGCGGGAACATTCCTGTCGCTGGATAGTTGGCTGTCGTTCATGCTGCTATTTTCAGCCATTATTTTTCCGGTAGGGTTGGTGTGGATTGCGGCTGGCGCTTTTTGTGGTCGAAAGTTCCACGCGATTGTATCCGGGCGGTTTTTAAATCGAGCCATTTCCCTGGTGATTGGGTTGTTTGCCTGCGGCATGCTTTTCAATATCGCATCCCAGGTGAATTTCGCCTGAGTGTGCTCTGGTATTAAAGTTGAGTGGCGACGAATGTCAGATGAGGTTCAACTGCGCCGCTTTGAACATGGCTTGCTTGACGTTGGTGCACTCCATTTTTTCAGTCATTTGCTTGGCATGAAATTTCACTGTTCGTTCGGTGATATTCATGATCAAGCCAATTTCCTTATAGTTTTTTCCAAGCGCAAGCCAGCGCAAGAATTCTATTTCCCTGGGCGATAGCTTGAGCGTGCTTTCTACACCGACCTCAAGCGGGCGGTGCTGGTTGGCAATGATGCTGAGCGTCTGAATAATGACCATATTCTCCCTGACAATAGTTGGGAAGTCAGGATCATTCTCTTCCGAGGACAAGTGAATAGAGCCGAACGATCTGCCCGGCTCATGAATCGGAATGGTGAACCCTTGCTTGATGCCATAGGACGCGGATTGATCAAATATTTCCGGGTTATTGTCCAGTTCTTGTGGAATTTCATCCCAGAAAAAAGGCGTGGCGGTAATGGCTGTGTTGGCCATGACCGGATCTGATTTATGCAATGAATTTCTGCGGTAAGTGTCCACCCATTCAGCGGGGTAATTGCTGTGGATGGAGACTTTGGCATTATCGAAGGGTGCGGCCTCCAGATGAACATAAGCAAACTTTTCAAGCCCTAGTTTCGAGAACATCCAACCGAGTATCTCGGTGTACTCGTCGTGGCTTTTCCCTGGAATATTATTCTCCACCTCTTGAATTAAATTGAACAGGTGGCTTGGAATAGGCTTGAGCATAATGGATGCGCTCGAAAAATATTAATGTGAATACCTTTACACAGTCAGGTATGTCACCTTGATATTCGCCAAGCGGAGTAGATGAGTTTTACAACCTCAGCACCCATCACCACAGGCGGTTTTGTGGCCGCGATCGGAGCTGCGAAGGGGATTGGTATATCGGGAGGGCACATCCAATTCATCGGGGGGTGCTTCAGCGCGCGATAATAACCCCTCATCCCGCAGTGTAAGGTTTGTTCTTTCAGTTGGGGTGATGTCATTTTGCGTCCTTGCCAGTGCAACCTCAGCCCATTGCCCCCTGAGGTTGCAGTTAATTACATCGACTGAAACGATTAACTGGGGACAGTATAGACAGCTTTTCCGCAACAGCGAGAAACATTGAAAAACCTCTATTTTTCATGCTGCAAAGCCCTTTTCAGGAACCCTGCTGTTCGACTCTCCCGGGACTTCGCCACACTCTTCGGAGCCCCACAAGCGACCACCTTTCCGCCCTGGGTTCCAGCGCCCGGGCCAATATCGATGACCCAGTCACTCTGCGCCACCACCCGCATGTCATGTTCCACCACAACCACCGTATGGCCTTCATCCACCAGGCGATTCAACTGCACCAGCAAGCGGTCCACGTCCTGGGGATGCAACCCGTTGGTGGGTTCGTCCAATACATATAATGTCGTGCCCCGGGCCTTGCGCTGCAGTTCCGTCGCCAGCTTGATCCGCTGGGCTTCGCCGCCGGACAGCTCCGTAGCCGGTTGGCCCAGGCGCAGGTAACCCAGTCCGATATCCTGCAGCACGTGTAACGAACGCCTGGCCGCCGCTTGCTCGGCAAACACCTCGAGCGCCTGGTTCACGGTCAGTTGCAAGACCTGGGAAATGTCCAGGCCCTGCCAGCGAACCTCGAGGGTCTGCGGGTTGTAGCGCGCGCCGTGGCAGGTGGGGCAGGGGGCGTACACGCTGGGCATGAACAACAATTCGACGCTGACGAAACCTTCACCTTCGCAGGTCTCGCAGCGACCCTTGGCGACGTTGAAGGAGAAACGCCCGGCATCGAACCCCAGCGCCTTTGCCTGCTCAGTGGCAGCGAACAATTTGCGCACGTGATCGAACAGCCCGGTGTAAGTGGCGAGGTTGGAGCGCGGGGTGCGGCCGATGGGTTTCTGGTCTACCTGGACCAGCCGCTTGACCGCGTCGAGCCCGGCGGTCACGCGCCCAGCGCTGGTTTGCACGGGTTCGTCTTCCAGGCTTTGCTCGTCGGGCTCGGCGTTGGGGCTGGCCTGGCCCAGGTGGGCGCCCACCAGATCCAGCAGGGCCTGGCTGACCAGGCTCGATTTGCCGGAGCCAGAGATACCGGTCACGGCGGTGAAGCAGCCCAACGGGAAGGCCGCGCTCAGGTTGTCGAGGTTGTTGCGGGTTATACCTTCCAGGCGCAGCCAATCCATGGGGGCGCGCGGGCTGCGTGTCGTGGCGTGTTCTTCACTAAACAGGTAGGCGCGGGTGCGTGATTCGGTGACCTGGCCAAGGCCGGCCGGTGGGCCGCTGTAGAGGATTTTGCCACCTTGTTCGCCAGCGTCCGGGCCGACGTCGATGAGCCAGTCGGCACGGCGCATGGTGTCGAGGTCGTGTTCGACTACAAACACCGAATTGCCCGCTGCCTTGAGGCGTTGCAGGGCGCCAAACAGCGCTTCGCTGTCGGCCGGGTGCAGGCCGGCGGAGGGTTCGTCCAGCACGTAGATCACGCCGAACAGCTGGGAATTGAGTTGGGTCGCCAGGCGCAGGCGTTGCAGTTCGCCGGACGAAAGCGTCGGCGTGCTGCGTTCCAGGGCGAGGTAGCCGAGGCCCAGGTCGATCAGGGTGGTGATCCGTTCCAGCAGCTCCGCGGCGATGCGTTGGGCGGCCAGGCGCTTTTCCAGGGAGAGGTTGGGTGTGTGGCGGGCGTCCGGTCCACCGGCGTGGGGGTTTTCGCCCCGGGCGGCGCGTTGTTCCCGGGCCTTTCGGGTTTGCTGGTGACTGAGGACATCCCCTGTTTCTTCGGCCTGTTCAAGGTAGTCAGGGGCCTGGACCCGCTTGAGCACCTCGGCCAGTTCGAGCAGGGACAGGTGCGACAGCTCGGCGATGTCCAGGCCGGCAAAGGTCACGGTTAGCGCTTGGCGCTTGAGGCGCTTGCCTTCGCACACGGGGCAGGGGCTGGCGCGCATGTATTGGGCCACGCGTTTGCGCATCTGGGCGCTTTGCGAATGCATGAAGGTGTGCAGCAGGTAGCGTCGGGCGCCGCTGAAGGTGCCTTGGTAGCTGGGTTCGAGCTTGCGCTTGAGTGCTTCGCGAGTTTGGGCCGGGGTCAGTCCCGCGTAGACGGGAACGGTCGGGGTTTCTTCGGTGAAAAGAATCCAGTCCCGTTGTTTTTTCGGCAGGTCGCGCCAGGGGATGTCGACGTCATAGCCCAGGGTCACGAGGATGTCCCGCAGGTTCTGGCCTTGCCAGGCCATGGGCCAGGCGGCCACGGCGCGCTCGCGGATGGACAGCGACGGGTCCGGCACCATGGAGGCTTCAGTCACTTCATAGACTCGGCCCAGGCCGTGGCATTCCTGGCAGGCGCCTTGGGGCGTGTTGGGCGAGAAGTCCTCGGCGTAGAGCATCGGTTGGTCGGCCGGATAGCTGCCGGCGCGGGAGTAGAGCATGCGGATCAGGCTCGACAGGGTGGTGACGCTGCCCACCGACGAGCGCGCGCTGGGTGTGCCGCGCTGTTGCTGCAAGGCAACGGCCGGGGGCAGGCCCTCGATGCTGTCCACGTCTGGCACGCCCACCTGGTCGATGAGGCGCCGCGCGTAGGGCGCGACGGACTCGAAATAACGACGTTGGGCCTCGGCATAGAGCGTGGAAAATGCCAGCGACGACTTGCCGGAACCCGACACTCCCGTGAACACCACCAGGGCATCACGGGGAATGTCCACGTCGACGTTCTTGAGGTTGTGTTCTTGAGCACCGCGTACCCGGACGAAACCGGTGGTTTGAGGCAATGAAGAGGCGGCGGGGCCGGAGCGTGGGGGCATGGAGCGTTCCTTGTGGGCATCTGCTTGTCGTACTGGGGCGGTCAGGTGAGGCGGCGTCACGGGAAGAATGTAGCCTGGATCACAGCGCTGACATTTATGCGACCGGGTTTGGCCATTCTCGTGCGATAAAAATTTACTCCGGACAAAAGAGATGAGAAAAGCTTCGCAGTTTTCCCCTGGATACGGACCTCCCCATGTCTCGTTCAAAACTGCTCTCTCGATTATTTGTCGCGCTGCTGGTCGGCGCGGCGCTGTGGTACATGTGGATGCTTGCCAGTGCCAAGCTGGAGTGGGGCGGCGACGGCCCTGATCAGCAGCAAGTGGGCACCGTGAAGGATACTCGCTTGCGCGCGATGACCCAGTATTGCACGGGCGTGACGGTGACACCGCAGGGGACTTGGCTGGTGGCGCGGCTGGAGGAAGAGGCCCGAACGTTCGAGCCGTCCGCGGACGTCGTCAACTTGGATGCGGTGGTCTATGGCAAGCCCGCCGAGACTGAAGAATCGGAGGAGCCCAGCACCTTTTCCCGTTTGTTCTCTCGTGGGGAAACGGAAACTTCCTTCATTTCCCGCCTGGATGACAAGGGGCAGTTTCAGCTTGTGGCCCATGTCAGCGGCGCCGCTTGTCTTGTGGCCAGTCCCGATGGGACCAGTGTGTTCCTGCTCACGGGCCTGCGTCGACCTGAGACGGCGAATGCCCCGGAGCCCGATCAGACCGTGGTCTTTCGCAGCGACGATCAAGGCCAGCGTTGGACGTGGTTGACCCAGGGTTGGTTTCCCGAGGCCGATTCGTTGGCCTGGAGCCTGGTTCCCTATTTCCACGGCGTGAATGAAGTCTGGGCCGTGGGCACGCCGGACGGGGTGAAGGAGGACGGCGATGAAGCAAAGCCGATTGCCGTTTCCACCGGCGTCTTTTACTCGGCTGATCGCGGTGCGCACAGCTCGCCGATCATGGCACCCGAGTCGCTGCTCGTATCTGCCGAATACGCCCATGGCAAACGCCCGGACATCACTGGCTGGCACACCAGCGAAGGCGCAAATGGGACCGTCCGGACCAGTGTCCTGCAATTGGACGCGCAGACGGCCTTTATCTGGGTCTCCCAACGCTTCTGGGGCAGCCACCCGGATGGCGTCAGTGACAATATCGCAGTTAACGTCACGACACGGGCGCGGCTGCTAGCCAAGGCTGGGCAGTGGCGGGTCGTGGAGGTGCAGCGTGCCGACAACCTGTTCGTGAACAAGGTGCTGCAGAACGACGCCGGGCGGGTGATGGGGCTGATTGACCAGGGCGACCACGGGCAAGCTGTTGTCGCCGAACTGGACACCGCCGCGCTGACCTGGACGCCCATGGGGGAATTGCCCAGCGTGTTTTCACCCCTGGCGTCGCAGACCCAGGTGCGTGGCGATAATCTATGGATGGGACAAGACACCCTGCTGATCAACACCACCAGCGAGCACCATCCACCGCGCTGGCTCTATGGGTGGTCGGACGCGAACGTCTCTGCCAATGGGGTGTTCTATTCCAAGGATTGGGGCCGCTCCTGGCAACGCCTCGCCATCGGCGGTTACCTGGGTATCCTCGGTTTTCAACCGGCCCAGGACCGGGTGATCTGGGCCAACGGCAACTGGTACGACAGCAATGACGGCCGTGTCTATTCCTATGGCTTGCGCTGAACCCAGACAGCCCCTGACACACGGCTGAACGGCTGTTGTGGCGAGGGAGCTTGCTCCCGCTGGGCTGCGCAGCAGCCCCAAGGCCAGGCGCCGCGGTGTGTCAGGCTGATGTGGGCAGCTTCATGGGGGCGCTTCGCGCCCAGCGGGAGCAAGCTCCCTCGCCACAAAAACGGCCTTCATTTGCTGGACGTCCGGGTGTGCTCACGGATGGAGAGTTTAGTTTTTGAAGAAGTGGAACTCGAAGCGTCCCTGGCGACATTCCAACGCAGGAGCGAGGGAACGATCGACAGCCCCTGAAACACGGCTGAACGGCTGTTGTGGCGAGGGAGCAAGCTCCGTCGCCACAACAGCGGCCTTCATTTGCTGGACATTAGCGTCTGCTCACGGATTCGGCGTTTAGTTCTCCCGAGTTGATTTCAATCAAGGGCCCATGCCAGGGGCGGGCCCCACAATGATCGCCAAGATCCTGTCTTCAAGCCCTGGCGCTCATGACCCGTCCCTCTGTGATGTTGCACCTATCCCGCTCCTGGCTCCCCGGGCTGTTCGTTCTACTGCTGATGTTCGCTGGAATCGTCCAGGCCAAGGACTACGGTGACCTCCCGCAACAACGCATCCACCACGTCCTGGGCTCGGTCGATTCGATCTCCGAACCCGACGGTCCCTTCAAGGTTCGCAAGCTGTCCGCCGCTGGCAAGGTCGCGGGCTACGTGTTCCAGAGCCTGGATGTGGTGGACATTCCGGCGTATTCCGGCAAGCCGATCAACGTCCAGGTCATTCTCGATCCTGCCGGGGTGATTCTCGACGCCTATGTGCTTGAACACCACGAACCGATCCTGCTGATCGGCATCGCCGAAGAAAAACTCCACGGCTTCAGCGCGCGCTACAGCGGCATCAAGGTCAACCAGCGAGTGGTGGTAGGGCATTCCAGCGACCCGAATGCGGTGACGGTCGATGCGATCGCCGGCGCCACGGTGACCGCCATGGTGGTCAACGAAGTGATCATGCGCGCCGCCCACGATGTCGCGGTGTCCCTCGGCCTGGTCAAGGGCGATGCGGGATTGGCCGTGGCACCGGCGCGGGTGCGCGCGGATATCTACGAGGCTGCCGACTGGAAGACCTTGACCGGCAACGGCGCGGTCCGTCGCCTGCACCTGACCCGTGGCCAGGTCGATGCGTCCTTCAAGGGCACCGAAGCCGAACAGGTCGAGACCGCCAGCGGCGAGCAGGTGAACGACACCTTCATCGACCTCTACGCCACCCACCTCAACCCACCCACCATTGGCCGAAACCTGCTGGGCGAGGCGCAATACCGCACGCTGATGGCCGAGCTCAAGCCGGGCGAACAAGCCATTGCAGTGATGGGCAGCGGTCGTTATTCCTTCAAGGGCTCGGGTTACGTACGCGGCGGCATTTTCGACCGGGTGCAGTTGCGTCAGTCCGGCGACACCATCAGTTTTCGCGACCTGGATTTCCAGCGCCTGAATGATGTGGCCCTTGATGACATGCCGGACTTCGATGAAATGGCGATTTTCATCATCCGTGCCGCCCACCGTTTCGACCCCGGCTCGCCCTGGAACCTGGAGCTGCTGGTGCGCCGCCAGACCGGTCCGGTCAGCGGCACCTTCAGCAGTTTCGAGCTGGCCTATCAACTGCCCGAACCCTACCTGGAACGGCCATTGCCCACCGCCGAGCAACTGGCGGCCGCCGAAGAAGCCGGCCGGCCAATGTGGTTGACACTCTGGTACCAGAAAAACGTGGAGATTTCGGTGCTGGGTGCGGCGTTGCTGGTCCTCACCGCGATCCTGTTTTTCCAGGATTCACTGGCCCGGCGGCCCACGTTGTTGCACTGGGTACGTCGCGGTTACCTGATATTCACCGTGGTGTTCCTGGGCGGCTTTGCGCTGGCGCAGTTGTCAGTGGTCAACGTGCTGACCTTCGTCCACGCCCTGTTCGAAGGCTTTCGCTGGGAACTGTTCCTCACCGATCCGCTGATCTTCATCCTCTGGGTGTTCACCGCCGGCAGCATTCTGTTGTGGGGACGCGGGGTGTTCTGCGGCTGGCTGTGTCCGTTCGGCGCGTTGCAGGAGCTGATCAACGAACTGGCGCGCAAGCTCAAGGTGCCCCAATACGAGCTGCCGTTCGCCGTGCATGAGCGGCTGTGGGCGATCAAGTACATCATTTTGCTGGTGCTGTTCGGCGTCTCGCTGGAGTCGATGTCCAGCGCCGAACGGCTGGCCGAAGTGGAGCCGTTCAAGACCGCCATCACCCTCAAGTTCGACCGCCAGTGGTGGTTCGTGGCATACGCAGCGGGCCTGCTGGTGATCAATGTCTTTACCCGCAAAGTCTATTGCCGCTACGTCTGCCCGCTGGGCGCCGCCTTGGCGATGCCGACCCGCCTGCGCTTGTTCGACTGGCTCAAGCGCCGCAAGGAATGTGGCAACCCCTGCCAACTGTGCGCCAAGGAATGCGAGATCCAGGCGATCCATCCCGATGGCCGGATCAACGCCAACGAATGCCACTACTGCCTCGACTGCCAGATGACCTGGCACAACGAAAACAAATGCCCGCCGCTGATCAACAAGCGCAAGAAGCGCGGCAAGGCGGCCGTGACCGATGCGCAACTGATTCCCGTGGTGCAGGTGAACCCGGCGCCTTGAGGCACCCCAATGGCCTGTCCCTTGACCGTTTCATTCTTCATGGAGCACACAGCATGAGCGACAAAAAAGACCAAGTCCCTGGCGCGGTGGAAGCGCCCCGGGGTGTCAGCCGGCGCAGTTTTCTCGGCACCGGTGCGGTGACGGGCGCGGTGCTGGCCGGCGCCACGGCGCTGGGCGCCGGGACGTTCACCCGCGAGTCCTGGGCAGCGGCGGCCAAGGAAGCCAAGTCCAAGATCCACGTCGGGCCCGGTGAGTTGGACGAATACTACGGGTTCTGGAGCGGCGGCCACCAAGGCGAGGTGCGGGTGCTGGGTGTGCCGTCGATGCGCGAGCTGATGCGCATCCCGGTGTTCAACGTCGATTCGGCCACCGGTTGGGGGCTGACCAACGAGAGCAAGCGCATCCTCGGTGACAGCGCCAAATACCAGAACGGCGACTGCCACCACCCGCACATCTCCATGACCGACGGCAAGTACGACGGCAAATACCTGTTCATCAATGACAAGGCCAACTCCCGGGTCGCGCGCATTCGCCTGGACATCATGAAGTGCGACAAGATCCTCACCGTGCCCAACGTCCAGGCCATCCACGGCTTGCGCCTGCAGAAGGTGCCGTACACCAAGTACGTGTTCGCCAACGCCGAGTTCGTGATCCCGCACCCCAACGACGGCCATACTTTCGACCTGCAGGACAAAAACAGCTTCACGATGTTCAACGCCATCGATGCCGAAAAAATGGAGATGGCCTTCCAGGTAATCGTCGACGGCAACCTGGACAACTCCGACGCCGACTACACCGGCAAATACGCCGCCAGCACCTGCTACAACTCCGAGAAAGCCTACGACCTGGGCGGCATGATGCGCAACGAGCGCGACTGGGTGGTGGTGTTCAACATCCCGCGGATCGAGGCGGCGATCAAGGCCGGCAAGTTCATCACCCTGGACGGTTCCAAGGTGCCGGTGGTCGATGGCCGCAAGACCGACGGCAAGGACTCCGAGTTCACTCGCTACATTCCGGTGCCGAAGAACCCCCACGGGCTCAATACCTCGTCGGACGGCAAGTACTTCATCGCCAACGGCAAGCTGTCGCCCACGGTCTCGATGATCGCCATCGACCGCCTGGATGATTTGTTCAACGACCGTTACAAGGACCCGCGCGAAGTGATCGTCGCCGAGCCCGAACTGGGGCTTGGGCCGCTGCACACCACGTTCGACGGGCGCGGCAACGCGTACACGACCTTGTTCATCGACAGCCAGGTGGTGAAGTGGAACATGGACGAGGCCATCCGCGCCTACAAGGGCGAGAAGGTCAACTACATCAAGCAGAAACTCGACGTCCAGTACCAGCCGGGCCACAACCATGCGTCCCTCACCGAAACCAGCGAGGCGGACGGCAAGTGGCTGGTGGTGTTATGCAAATTCTCCAAGGACCGCTTCCTGCCCACCGGCCCATTGCACCCGGAGAACGATCAGTTGATCGACATTTCCGGTGAAGAGATGAAGCTGGTGCACGACGGCCCGGCCTTCGCCGAACCCCATGACTGCATTCTCGCGCGGCGCGACCAGATCAAGACCCAGAAAATCTGGAACCGCAACGATCCGTTCTTCGCCGACACCGTGGCCCTCGCGAAGAAGGACGGCATCAACCTCGAAACCGACAACAAGGTCATCCGCGACGGCAATAAGGTACGGGTGTACATGACGTCGATGGCGCCGGCCTATGGCCTGACGGAGTTCACCGTCAAGCAAGGCAACGAGGTGACCGTGACCATCACCAACATCGACCAGATCGAAGACGTGTCCCACGGTTTTGTCATGACCAACCACGGCGCCAGCATGGAGATCAGCCCGCAACAGACCTCATCCATCACCTTCACCGCCGACAAGGCCGGCTTGCATTGGTACTACTGCAGTTGGTTCTGCCACGCCCTGCACATGGAAATGGTCGGCCGCATGCTGGTTGAGAAAGCCTGAGTCATTCATCAAGGAGACAGGCGCAATGACCGGGAAAACGCAGCATGCAAACGTTCGTCGACCGGTCATTGCCCTGGTGTCCTGCCTGCTGTCGGGCGGTGCGTTCGGCGCGCCGCAACCGATTATGAATCTGCCTTTGCAGGCTGAGGGCGAGCAGCATTGGCGCCTACCTGCGGGGCACTATCAAGGCTCGTTCAGTATCGATCAGCCGATGACGCTCACTTGCGCGCCAGAGGCGGTATTCGAGGCGCAAGGCGAGGGCAATGGCTTGATCATTCGCGCGCCGAACGTGCAGGTCCAGGGCTGCACCTTCCTGGACTGGGGCCACGACCTCACGGCCATGAACGCCGCCGTGTTCATCCAGCCCGGGGCAACAGGCGCCGTGGTGCGCGGCAATCGGATGCAAGGCCAGGGCTTCGGTATCTGGGTCGATGGCACGCGGGACGTCAGCCTGATCGACAACCGCATCCAGGGCGACCCCAGCCTGCGCTCCCAGGACCGAGGCAACGGCATCCATTTGTATGCGGTGCACGGCGCCCGGGTCATCGGTAATCAGGTGCGCGAAACCCGTGACGGCATCTACATCGACACCTCCAACGGCAACCTGCTCCAGGGCAACACGCTGGAGGATTTGCGCTACGGCGTGCATTACATGTTCGCCAACGATAATCGCCTGCTGGACAACGTCACCCGGCGCACCCGCACCGGCTATGCGTTGATGCAAAGCCGCCAGCTGACGGTGATCGGCAATCGCTCCGAACAGGACCAGAACTACGGGATCCTGATGAACTACATCACTTATTCGACCCTGCGCGACAACTTCGTCAGCGACGTGCGCGACGGGTCCACCGGCGACACCATGATCAGCGGCGCCGAGGGCAAGGCCCTGTTCATCTACAACTCGTTGTTCAACCGCATCGAAGGCAACCATTTCGAGCGCAGCGCCGTGGGCATCCACCTGACGGCCGGCTCGGAGGACAACCGCATCGCCGGCAATGCCTTCGTCCACAACCAGCGCCAGGTCAAATACGTGGCCACGCGGTTGCAGGAATGGTCGGCGGACGGGCGCGGCAATTATTGGAGCGATTACCTGGGTTGGGATCGCAACGGCGACGGCCTGGGCGATGTGGCCTATGAACCCAACGACAACGTCGATCGCCTGCTGTGGCTGTATCCCCAGGTGCGGTTGTTGATGAACAGTCCGGGGATCGAGCTGCTGCGCTGGGTGCAGCGGGCGTTCCCGGTGATGAAATCTCCCGGGGTGATGGACAGCCATCCGCTGATGGAAACCCCTGTCCAGCCCCCATCACGCAACAGTGCCCAGGAGAACGCGTCTTGAACGTCGTCGAGATCGAAGGGGTCAGCCAGCGTTATGGCGATGTCGCCGTGCTGCGCGGGCTGGACTTGACCCTGGCCCAAGGCGAGGTGCTCGGGTTGTTCGGGCACAACGGCGCGGGCAAGACCACCACCATGAAGTTGATCCTCGGTTTGCTGCGGGCCAGCGAGGGGGAGGTGCGTGTCTTCGGTCGCGCACCCAGCGACCCGAGTGTGCGGCAGATGCTCGGTTATCTGCCCGAGAACGTGATGTTCTACCCGCAGTTGAGCGGGCTGGAAACCTTGCGCCATTTCGCCCGGCTCAAAGGCGCGGCACCGGAGCAGGTGGAACGTCTGCTGGAGGAAGTGGGGCTGGCGGGCGCCGCCAGGCGGCGGGTGAGGACCTATTCCAAGGGCATGCGCCAGCGCCTCGGCCTGGCCCAGGCACTGCTCGGCCAGCCGCGCCTGTTATTGCTGGACGAACCGACCGTGGGCCTGGACCCCATCGCCACTCAGGACCTCTATCAACTGCTCGACCGCCTGCGTTGGCAGGGCACCAGCATCATTCTTTGCTCCCATGTCTTGCCCGGGGTGGAAGCGCACATCAACCGCGCCGCGATTCTGACCCGGGGTCGGCTGTTGGCCTTGGGCAGCCTGGCCCGGCTGCGGGAGGACGCGGGACTGCCGACGCTGATCCGCGCCTCGGGCCTGTCACGAGCCGACTGGCTTCGCCAGCATTGGCGCAGCGAAGGGCACGCCACGCAGGGCTGGGGCGCGGAAGGGGTGCAGGTGTCCGCGCCGGACGGCAGCAAACTGAAATTGCTGCGCCAGTTACTGGCCCAGGACGACCCGACGGATGTCGAGATCAAGCCGCCGTCCCTGGAGGATCTGTACCGTCATTACATGGTCCGTGCCGCCGCCGAGGAGGCCAGCCTATGAACCCGGTCTGGAACATGGCCCGCAAGGAGTTCAGCGATGGCCTGCGCAATCGCTGGTTGTTGGCGATCAGCCTGTTGTTCGCGGTGTTGGCGATCGGCATCGCCTGGCTCGGCGCGGCGGCGGCCGGTCAGCTGGGGTTTACCTCGGTGCCCGCCACGGTGGCGAGCCTGTCCAGCCTGGCGACGTTCCTGATGCCGCTGATTGCCTTGCTGCTGGCCTACGACGCGATTGTCGGCGAGGACGAGAACGGCACGTTGCTGCTGTTGTTGACCTACCCATTGGGGCGCGGCCAATTGCTGCTGGGCAAGTTTGTCGGGCACGGCTTGATCCTGGCCCTGGCCACCTTCATCGGCTTTGGCTGCGCGATGCTGGCCATCGCTCTGTTGGTGGACGATGTTCAGTTGAGCCTGCTGCTCTGGGCCTTCGGCCGGTTCATGTTGTCCAGCACGCTGCTGGGCTGGGTGTTCCTCGGGCTGGCCTATGTGCTGAGCAGCGTGTCGGCAGAGAAATCCACCGCCGCCGGATTGGCGCTCGGGGTGTGGTTTTTCTTCGTGTTGGTGTTCGACCTGGCCTTGCTGGCGCTGCTGGTGCTGAGCGAGGGGCGGTTCAGCCCGGAGCTGCTGCCATGGTTGCTGCTGTTCAATCCTACGGACGTGTATCGGCTGATCAACCTAACTGGGTTCGATGCGGCTTCCAGCGGTGCCGCGGTGTTGACCCTGGGCAGCGATTTGCCGGTGTCGGCGCCTTTGCTCTGGTTGTGCCTGGGCCTGTGGGTGGCAATCCCGTTGTGGCTGGCCTATCGGTTGTTCTATCGCCGGTGCCCGTGAATGTCTGATCTTGATCAAGGGAGCATGCAACGATGAATAGAGTGTCTTTGAAGACGGGCCGCCTCTTGGCCGGGTTATTGATGTGCCTGGCGTTGGCGGCTTGCGACAAGGCCGAGCCACCTGCGGCCAGCGAGGCGGCGCTGGCGTTCCATTCCAGTGATGAGTGCCATGTGTGCGGCATGGTCATCACTGACTTTCCCGGGCCCAAGGGCGCGGCGGTCGGGACAGGAGGCGTGAAGAAGTTCTGCTCGCCGGCGGAAATGCTGGGTTGGTGGTTGCAGCCGGAAAACCATCGGGCCGACGTCAAGCTGTATGTCCACGACATGGGGCGCAGCCATTGGGATGCGCCGGATGATGCCCATCTGATCGACGCCCGCAGCGCGTACTTCGTCATTGGCAGCGGGCTCAAAGGCGCCATGGGCGTGGTATTGGCTTCGTTCTCCGATCCCCAGGCGGCAGAAAAACTGGCGAGCGATAGCGGCGGCCGGGTGCTGCGCCTGGAAGACATCGACCAGAAACTGCTGGGGCAGGTGAGCGCCATGGCGCCGATGAACCACTGATATTGCCCGCGTACCGAACCGCTCTATTGCCAGCACCGAACCGCTTTTTGTGGCGAGGGAGCTTGCTCCCGCTGGGCTGCGCAGCAGCCCCAAGGCCAGGCGCCACGGTGTGTCAGGTTGATGTGGGCCGCTTCATGGGGGGGCGCTTCGCGCCCCAGCGGGAGCAAGCTCCCTCGCCACAAAAGCGGCCTTCATTTGCTGGACGTCCGGGTGTGCTCACGGATGGGGAGTTTAGTTTTTGAAGAAGTGGAACGCGGAGCGTCCCTGGCGACATTCCCACGCAGGAGCGAGGGAACGATCGACAGCCCCTGACACACGGCTGAACGGCTGTTGTGGCGAGGGAGCTTGCTCCCGCTGGGATGCGCAGCAGCCCCAAGGCCAGGCGCCGCGGTGTGTCGGGTTGATGTGGGCAGCTTCATGGGGGCGCTTCGCGCCCAGCGGGAGCAAGCTCCCTCGCCACAAAGGTATTCCAAACCAGGAGGAGGGCGCGCGGTGTGCATCACCTTCTCATCCCATGGAAGTGTCCACCCACTACCCAAGTAGCATTCGTCGCCCCGGCGCGGCTTCGTACACTCAGGGCTCCTATCACGCACCCGCCGGAGGCGATGATGCAGCAGAGCGAAGGTGTGGTGAGCGCCATGTCCCAGGCGACCGACGTCCAGCAGGTGGCCCAGGCGCTGGCGCGGCAGTTGTTGCACCCGCACCTGGGGTTCGTGCTGTTTTTCTGTTCCGCCGAATACGACTTGCCGGCCCTGGGCCAGGCGCTGTCCCAGAGTTTCGGCGGGATTCGCCTGGTGGGCTGCACCAGCGCCGGGGAAATCACCGCCCAGGGCTACGGTCGCAACTGCGTGACGGCGGTGGGGTTCGATCATCGACACTTTTCCATTGCCGCCGAGCTGATCGGTGAAATGGAGCATTTCAGCCTGATCGACGCCCAGCAAATGGTCGAGCGCCTGGCCAGCGGTTGTCGCAGCAATGCCTTGGCGCCGATCAAGGGCCACAGTTTCGCCTTGACCCTGCTCGACGGCCTGTCCAGCCGCGAGGAAATGGTGCTGGCGGCCTTGAGCGCCGCGTTGGGGGATATCCCGCACTTCGGCGGCTCGGCCGGCGATGACAACTACCTGACCCACACCCACGTCTACTTCGAAGGCCAGTTCCACAGCGGCGCGGCCGTGGTGGTGCTGATCAACACGTGGCTGGAGTTCGAGGTCTTCACCACCCATCACATCCTGCCCCGGGACGAGAAACTGGTGGTGACCGGCGCCGACAGTGCTTCGCGCCGGGTCTATGAGCTCAACGCCGAACCCGCCGCCGAGGAATACGCCCGGCACATCGGCGTCCCAGTGAGCGCCCTCGACTACCGAGTCTTCGCCGCCCATCCACTGGCGGTGCGGATCAACGACCAGTACTACGTGCGTGCGATCCAGCAGGTGCACCCGGACCTGAGCCTGAGTTTCTACTGTGCGGTGGAGAACGGCATCGTCCTCACCGCGATGACGCCAGGTCCCTTGCTGCACAACCTGCAAACACTGTTCGACGGTTTGCAGGCGCGCCTCGGCGACTTGCTGCTGACCATCGGCTGCGATTGCTTCCTGCGGCGCCTGGAGCTGGAAGACCGCGGCGGCCTGGAACAGATCGGCGAGTTCCTGCGCGAACAACGGGTGATGGGGTTCAACACCTATGGAGAACAGTTCAATGGCATGCACATCAACCAGACGTTCACCGGAGTTGCCATTGCCCGACATCGCGTCCCCGGCCATCGCTGACCTACAGGCCCAGCTCGCCAGCCTGCAACACGAAAACCGCAAGTTGCGGCGCATCAACGCGGCGCTGATCGAGCGGGTGGAGTCTGGCGTGACCCGCGGCAACGACCCCTATGCGGCGTTCCAGCACTCGGTGGTGCTGGCCGAGCAGGTGCGTGAGCGCACCGACGCGCTGAACCAGGCCATGGCCGAGCTCAAGGCCGGCAATCACTTGCTGGGCGAGGCGCGGCTGCGGGCGGAAACCGCCCACCGGCACCTGATCGACGCCATCGAGAGCATCTCCGATGCGTTTGTGCTGTTCGACGAGCAGCAACGCATCGTCCTGTTCAACAGCCGCTTCAAGGCCTTCTGGGCCAACAGCCGGGTGCGCATCATCGCCGGGATGCGCCTTTGCGAGGTCAAGCGCTTGATGACCGCCAAAGGCTTGTTCAGCGAAGAGCCCCGCGGCCAGGCCGACGAGCACGTGTTGTATCGCTTGCAGGACGGCCGCTGGCTGCAAGTCAGCGAGCGGCCGACCCAGGAAGGCGGGCGAGTGATCCTGTTTACTGACATCACCGACGTCAAGCTCAGCGAAACCGTGCGCCGCGAGCAGGCCATCGCGCAGAAGTCCCACCTGCTGCAGCGGGCGGTGGACAACCTGTCCCAGGGTGTGGCGATGGTCAATGCCCAAGGTGTGCTGGAGCTGTGGAACCGGCGCTTCCTTGAACTCAGTGGCCTGGCCCCGGTGGCGGCCCACCGGCCCTTCAACGAAGTGATCGGCGACAGTGAACTGCAACTGCTGACCCCGGCCAGTCGCGACAGCAACGGCCGGTTGATCCATGAGTGCGAGCAGCGCCTGTCCGATGGCCGCGTCTTGGAAATCCGCACGCATCCATTGCCCACCGGCGGCTACGTCAACACGTTTACTGACATCACCGAGCGCTACCAGCACGCCGAGGCACTGAGCGAAAGCGAGCGCTGGATCCGCCTGATCACCGACCATGTGCCGGCGCTGATCGCCTACCTCAACGCCGACCTGGTCTACGAATTCACCAACAAGGTCTATGAGCAGTGGTATTGCTGGCCCCGTGGCGTGATGCTCGGCCAGAGCCTGCGCGAAGCCCATAGCGAGCAGCATTACCAGCGCCTGGAAGCCTACGTGGCCCGGGCATTGGCGGGCGAGAGCGTCACCTTCGAATTCGCCGAAACCAACATCAACAACCAGGAGCGCTACATGCTGCGCTCCTACGTGCCGAACCGCCTGGCCAACGGCGAAGTGGTCGGGATCTTCGTGCTGATCCGCGACATCACCGAACGCCGCCGCACCGCCGAGGCATTGCACCAGGCTTACCAGAACCTGGAACAGCGAGTCCAGGAGCGCACGGCCGAACTGACCACCCTCAACGACCAGTTGCTGCGGGAGATCGACGAGCGCAGCCGGGTGGAATTGCGCCTGCGGGAGGCCAAGCGCGAGGCCGAGCAAGCCAACCTGTCGAAGACCAAGTTTCTCGCAGCGGTCAGCCATGACCTGCTGCAACCGCTCAACGCCGCACGCTTGTTCACCAGTGCCTTGCTCGAACGTCGCGAGCCGGTGGCCAACGCGCAATTGGTGCGCAACGTCAGCAATTCGTTGCAGGACGTGGAGAACCTGCTGGGCACCCTGGTGGACATTTCCAAGCTGGACGCCGGGGTGATCAAGGCCGATGTCGCGCCGTTCGGCCTTAGCGAGTTGCTGGACAACCTGGCCGCCGAATACGCCCAGATCGCCCGCAGCGAAGGGCTGGAGCTGCACTATGTCGGCTGTTCGGTGCTGGTGCGCAGCGACATGCAATTGCTCGCGCGGATCCTGCGCAACCTGCTGAGCAACGCCATCCGCTACACCCCCAGCGGTCGGGTGGTGCTGGGCTGCCGGAGGTATCGCCAGCGCGTGTCGATCCAAGTCTGGGACAGCGGCATCGGCATTGCCGAGAATCGCTTGGAGGAAATATTCCAGGAATTCAAGCGCGGCGACGTCCAGCGCCCGAACCAGGACCGTGGGTTGGGCCTGGGCCTGGCGATTGTCGAGAAAATCGCCGGGATCCTCGGGCATCGGATCCAGGTGCGCTCCTGGCCGGGCAAGGGCTCGATGTTCGCCATCGACGTGCCGCTGAGCGCCACCGCACCCAAGCCGTTGCCATGCCTGGACATGAGTGAGCCGATGCTGGAAAGACTGCGGGGGGCACGGGTCTGGGTGCTGGATAACGATGCGGCGATCTGCGCCGGCATGCGCACCTTGCTGGAGGGCTGGGGTTGCCAGGTGGTGACGGCGTTGTCGGAGCAGGACCTGGCCCGCCAAGTGGACAACTACCACGCCGAGGCCGACCTGCTGATCGCCGATTATCATTTGGACCACGATCAGAACGGTGTGGACGCCGTGGCCCGGATCAACGCCCGCCGGGCCTCACCGATCCCGGCCATGATGATCACCGCCAACTACAGCAACGAACTCAAGCAGCAGATCCGCGAGCGCGGCCACACCCTGATGCACAAGCCGGTGCGGCCGATGAAGCTCAAGATTGCGATGAGTCATCTGCTAGGCCAATCCCAGAGTCATTGAGCGAGCGCTGTCGTGGCGAGGGAGCTTGCTCCCGCTGGGGCGCGAAGCGGCCCCAAATCCAGGCGCCTCAGTGTGCCCGCCTTGTTCAGAATGGGGCTGCTT